>CANQUA010000010.1 GCA_947626915.1 uncultured Lachnospiraceae bacterium | reverse complement strand
AGGAAAAGCAGGAAACGGCATGACCGAAATCATGCCGTCCCTGCAAAACTTGATAAACCTTTCTTATGACCCCCGCCCGAATGCCGCGGGAGCTTTTTGGAATAAAAGATTGACAAAACCGTTCGGGGGGTAAGATAAAGCCATCAAAAAAGGCAGAAAATTCTGCAAGAAGAAAGGATGGGAACGATGAGAAAACAGTTATGGATCACGGCGGCATTGACGGCGGCCGCGGCATTATCTGTAAGCGTGTCGGCGTTTGCGGGCCAGTGGAAACAGGACGGGAACGGCTGGTGGTGGGACCGGGGCGACGGCACCTGGCCCAGCAGTATGTGGGAGTGGATCGACGGCGACGAGAACGGCGTGGAGGAGTGCTACTGCTTCGATGCGGCGGGCTATATGTACGCCGGGACGACAACGCCGGACGGTTATACGGTGAACGCGGACGGGGCGTGGGTAGAAAACGGCGTGGTACAGACGCGGACACAGGCGCAGCCGCAAGCACAGACACAGACACAAAGCTATTTTGAGAAGTATGGTGTGAACGTGCCGGATGGGCCGGTGTCATGTGAGAATGATTATCTCAACTTCAACAAATATTATCCGCAGGATTATCAGCGGCTTGCCAAAGCATTGTGGAGACAGACGGACTGCTATACGACGCCTGCGGATACGGAGGGGTATCAGCTCGTTCATTTGGATATTACCGTGGAGACGCCGGTGTATTATGACGCAGAGCAGGACATATCTTATAGCTCCGTAAAGTTCTATGACTATGTGTATGACTGGTATACCGGGCGTAAATTTCCCAATCGTGGTACGAAATACGATGACAGCCAGGAGCAGGGGATGACGCTGGAAATCAATGGGACAAGTTACGACGTGTCCTATACTGAGTCGATACAGTGGGAATCGGACGACGGATGGGCGTATGACGATGAGACAGGAGACGGTGCGTGCGGAATGAGAGCATACCAAAGCTATGTGTTTAAAGTGCCGAACGGTTATGACGGACTGGTATTTTGCGCAGCCTCGGCAAAAGGAGGGACTACGGAGGTGGATACGGAGACGGTCTCCGGACAGGAAAAACCGGTCTACGCGTTCGACAACGAGGAAAACAAGACCCAAAATAAATACTTCCGCATCAACCGCCAGCCGCTTCCGGAACGGCAGTGAGCGGTTGAGCGGTCATGCTGCGGACTGAAAAGAAGATGCGCTGAAATAGCGGATGCAAATAGCGGATGCGCCGGACCGCAGGGCCGCCGGGAAAAATGACCGGGATATCATGCCGGCGGCGTATATGGGTTGGAAAATATAAGGGAAATCATGATTCGCGCTTTTTTGTCATAATAATGTAACCGATTGAGAGAAATATCCTGTGGCGGTCCGGAACCGGAAAACGGACCGTGCAGGATATTTCCATATCGCCGCGCGGGAAACCGGAAAGAGACTGCGGGAAAGGGGCTGCCTCCCGCAACGCGCTGTGTCCTGCGCAAAGTATTTGCTTTTGGGCCGGATACCGGATATAATAAGACTCAGAAGCCGTTTTGCATTGCGCAGGGCTTTTCAGGGCAGCATCTGCGATACCTGCCGCAGAGCCAGGGTGGGAGGAGATTTTACCACGGGAGGTGTTAATTTGGATGCTGTCATGAGAGACATGGTGTCGGCCGCGGGGCAGAAAGCTCGCTACGACGAGCAGGTGAAAAAGCTCTTGGGCCACAAAACCGTCCTGGCCTATATCCTGATCCACACGGTGGATGAGTTCAGAGGGATGCGGGCGCGGGACGCGGCGGAATTGATCGAGGGGGAACCGATGATCGGGATGGTCCCGGTGGAACCGGGACGGACGAACGCGGAGACTGCGGAGGAAAACCGGGATCATGCGGGAGGTATCGGCACGCGGCCGGGCTCCGCCGCGGGGAAGCCGCCTAAGCGCAGGATCATCGGTTTTAACACGGAACAGGGAGAGATCCGGGAGGGCCGGGTATATTTTGATATCCTGTTTTACGTGTGGGCGCGGGACGGTCTCGCGCAGATCATCATTAATCTGGAGGCGCAGCAGAAAGAGAGGCCGTTGGAGTACCATCTGCTGAACCGGGCGCTCTTTTATGTGTGCCGCCTGGTGTCTTCGCAGAAAGAGCGCGATTTTACGGGAATGGATTATGATGCGATGAAGCCGGTGTATTCGATCTGGATCTGCATGGACCGGAGAGAGAACAGCATAGAGTATGTGCATCTGGCGAAAGAGCAGGCGATTGGGAACGGCGGCTGGGAAGGCAGGATGGACCTGCTGAACGTGGTGCTGATCGGTTTGTCGGACGAGGTTCCTGGGCGCGGGCAGGAGCGTGAACTGCACCGTCTGCTGGGGACGCTGCTGTCGCGAGAGATGACGGAGAAAGAGCGGCTGGAGATCCTGGAAGCGGAGTATGATTTTTCTGAGGGAGAAGATATCAGAAAGGATGTGAAAGAGATGTGTAATTTGAGCGAGGGCGTCTGGGAGAAAGGCCTTGAAGAAGGTCTTGAGAAAGGTCTTGAGAAAGGTCTTGAAAAAGGGATACTGGGCGTCGTCCTGAATATGTATCGAAAAGGCTATGAGATCGAATTGATTTCTGACGCGGTGGATAAAAGCGTTTCCGAGGTGCAGGACATGATCGAAAAATCGCTTATGCCGGCATAGTGTGCGGGAGACGATCAAAACCTGCTTATACCGGCGTAGTGTGCGGGGCGGGAACAGTCCTGGACGGAGACGCTGAGATTTTCACGAGGGTTGAACCGAACGGAGATACCAGCTGTTTTTGCCGGCAGCTGCAGTTTTGCAGGAGAATGTCCGCTGGAACGGGAACGCCGGTTCATGGAAACAAGATCCTGCGATATTTCAGGTTAAAAAGCCTGGATGTCGCGGGATTTTTTGATACTTTCTGGAAGCCTGCCGCCGGGGAGCGGGCATTTTTTCCGGTGGTTTATCATTTTATCACGAGAAAAGGGAGGATCGTTCCATTCTATTGTGAAAAATCCCGGTTGACAGATCCCGGCGTACGAAGTATGATAAAAAGCGGATTGTTCATTTTATGAACTAATTACAGAGAATGAAATGCGGCCTGTCGGAGCCCGGTGGTCAGAAAACGGCGGGCGGTCTGTTGGGGGAAGAAATGAGCGTAAAGAATCAGGAGGAACTTTTGCAGGCTTGGATCCGGATGTCGGTCTGCATCCGCGGGAACCGGCTTCTGACGGATATGTCCGTGAATGAAATGATGATCTGCGGACTGCTTTATGAGAGACGGCAGGCGGGCAGCGCGGATCTGACGGCGAAAGAGCTGTGCGAGAGGACGCGGCTTTTAAAATCCCAGATGAATAAAATCCTTTCGGATATGGAAGCCGCGGGGATGATCGAACGTTTTCGCTGCGAGGAAGACCGGCGCAGGGTTTATATTCGCATGAAAGAGGAGCATGTCCGCCATTATATGGAGGAGCACCGCCGGATCATGGAGGTGATGGCGGCTGTGGACCGGGAGCTGGGGGAAGAGAAAATGCGGGAGCTGACGAATCTGGTCCAGACCGCGACGCAGGTTGTAGACCGTTTCCAGAGCGGGGGGAACCGGGATGCGCGGGAAGGCGGAGAGTGATATTCTGCGCGGGGAAACGGAAAGTAGCAGTCTGCGCGGGAAGGCAGAGAGTGATGACCTGCGCGCCGGGACAGAGAATGTGGAATTGCGGAATAGGTCTGCGGAAGCGTGTGATTTTCAAAGCGGCGGGATGGAAAGATGATCCTGCGGCTGGGCTTTTGAGCGGCCTCATGTGCGTATCAAGGGCCTGTTTTTACGGAAATTTTTTACAAACACAGAGAGAAAAAAGGAATCAGGAGGAATCGGTTTATGAATATCCGGATCATTACAGATTCGGCCAGCGATATCACCCAGGAGCAGGCGGCGGCCTGGGGAATCACGGTGCTGCCGATGACGACCGTGTTTGGGGAGGAACAGTATCTGGACGGCGTGACCATGAGTCACGAAGAGTTTTTCCGCAAGCTGATCGAGACGGATGTATTGCCCGGCACGAGTCAGATATCGCCCTATCAGTATGAGACGGCGTTCCGGGAAGCGCGGGAGGCGGGAGAGCAGGCGCTCTGTATCACGATCTCCGTGAAGCTGTCCGGTTCGTACCAGAGCGCGGTCATTGCGGCGGAGGAGCAGGAGGGCTGCGTGACATTGGTGGACAGCAATAATGTCTGCATCGGCCAGCGGATCCTGGTGCTTCTGGCGGTCCGGCTGCGGGACGAGGGAAAAACGGCGGCGCAGATCGCGCGAGTCCTGGAGGAGCAGAAAAAGAAGATCCGGCTGATCGCGCTTCTGGATACGCTGGAATATTTGAAGAGAGGCGGGCGAATCTCGTCCGCGGCGGCGTTCGCGGGGACCCTGCTTTCGATCAAGCCGGTGATCGCCATCGAGGACGGGGAGGTGAAGCTGCTGGGCAAGGCCAGAGGCTCGAAAAACAGCAGCAATCTTCTGACCAGGTACATTGACGAGGCGGGCAGCATCGATTTTTCCATGCCGTACTGTCTGGCGTACAGCGGCCTGTCCGACGCGCTTCTGCGGAAATACCTGCAGGACAGCGCTCGGTTTTATGAGGGAAAGGTGCCCGCATAGGATCTGCCGGTCAGTACGATCGGCAGCACGATCGGGACCCATACGGGCCCGGGAGCCATTGCGGTGGCATTTTTCAAAGAATAATAATGAAGGAAAAGGAACGGTTGACTTTATGCAGATTTATGAGACGTTTGGGAATTATGTCGATCAGTGGAGCCGGACGGACCCGCAGCGGGCCCGGTGGCTTTTGAAGACCGGCTGGGAGGTGCAGGACATCCGTTACCGCGTCCTGCCGCAGAGGGAGCTGATGCCGGCAGACCGGTACCTGGCCCGGGTGATGATGGACCGGATGCTTCAGCCCCTGAAAAGGCCGGAACAGTCCGCCGTCGTCAGCATTTTCACACCCTGCGAGCTGCTGCAGGAGGTGGGTCTGAGCCCTTACAATGTGGAGGGCTTTTCCAGCTATATCTCGGCGTCCTGCGCGGGGCAGGGGTGCCTGCAGCAGGCGGAAAACAGCGGGATCTCCGAGACGCTGTGCAGCTATCACAAGACATTTATCGGAGCGGCGGAACGGGGGCTTTTGCCGAAGCCCCGCTGCGTCGTTTACACGAATCTGACCTGCGACGCCAATCTGGTCACGTTCCGGCACCTGGCGCAGCTGTTTGACGTGCCGTCCTTTGCCATCGACGTGCCGATGCAGCAGAACGAGGAAAATGTGGAATACGTGGCGGGACAGCTGCGGGAGATGGCGGCGTTTTTGGAAAAATGTACGGGAACAGCGGTGGACGAGGCGCGTCTGAAAGAGCGGATGCGGCGCAGCAGGCGGACGCTTGAGAATTATGAGCGGTTCCAGGAACTGCGCATGGACCGTTATGTGCCGTCGGATCTGGTGACGCCGATGTTTGCGGGGATCGCCAACCAGCTCTTTCTGGGGACGAAAGAGCAGGAGGCGTATACGGAAATGCTGCTGCGGGAGGTGCGCCGGGCGGAACCGGCCGCGGGGAAACGGATCTACTGGATGCACACGATCCCGTTCTGGTCCGAGGCAGTGAAAAAGGAACTGTCCCTGCAGAGATCGGCGCAGATCGTAGGCTGCGAGATGTCGGAGTTCTGCAGTTCGGATTTCGAACCGGAGCATCCCTATGAGGCCATGGCGAAGCGGATGGTCTACAATGGGATCAACGGGAGCGTGATCCGCCGGATCGAGCGGGGCATCGAGAGCGCGAAGCGGGTCCGGGCGGACGGGGCCGTCTGGTTCTGCCACTGGGGCTGCAAGCACACGCTGGGAGGGGCCCAGCTGGCGAAGAAGAGATTTGAGGCGGCCGGGATTCCGCTGCTGATCCTGGACGGGGATGGCTGCGACCAAAGCCACGGCGGAGAGGGACAGACCTCGACCAGACTGGGCGCTTTTCTCGAGATGCTGCAGGCCTGAGGCGGTTCGGACAGGAAAAAGAGATCGGTTCTGAGTACGCTGCAAATCAGACCAACGCATACGCAGAAAAACATGTATTTTCATTGGCAATAAACATGTACTTCAGTATTTATAGGATACCACAAAATAAGATTATTTACTATTTATAAAAACTTAATTTATCTAAATGTTCTAAAAATGGGTTTTTATGATAATTTGTGCAAATATTTATAGAACAAATGAACAGATTGAGATTATAGAAAGAATAATTATGATTAGTACAATACTTATAATTTTGGGCGTTGCATGGTTTTGCGTAGGAAGCATTATAGTGATAAAACGCAATAAAGAGAAGAAAAATAAATAACTTTATGATTGTCTTAGAGGCAATGAGGATGGCAAATATAGATTTGTCTGAAAATGTCTTTTTATCAGTCAAATTCTGTGATACAGCCAAACAAAAACAGACAGACATCAATACGGACGCCGGAAAACAGATCCCGAAAGCGTCCGGGGAGAGGACGGAATGAACGGAAACAAAACATATTATGTGTGTAAATATACGCCGGTGGAGCTTCTGGCGGCGTTCGGGGCCGAGTGCGCCAATTTAAATTCCATGCCGCGTGGCTTTGAGCTGGCGGACCAGATCGCCCACCCGAACCTGTGCGGCTTTGGAAAGGCGCTTCTGCAGGCGGTCATGGAGGGACGCGTCCGGGAGCTGGTGCTGGTCAACTGCTGCGATACGATCCGCAGCGTCGCGGATGTGCTGGAGGACAGCGGCAGGCTGGATTTTCTCTATCTGGTGGACGCGCTCCACTGCGACGGCGTGTGCAGCCGGGAGCGGATGGCGGCCCAGCTCAAGGGGCTTGCCGGGGCTTACGGGGCCTATACGGGCCGGAGTTTTGACGAAACGCGGTTCCGGGCCGCTTTTAAGGCGCCGGAGCGGGTGAAAGGTCCCCATCTGTCGGTGATGGGAGCGCGGATGGGAACGGAGCTTTTTGAAATGGTCGAAAATGCCATGCCGCTGCCGGTCCAGAACGACAGCTGCGTCCATAACCGCAGCGTCGGGGAAATGCTTCCGCCGGAGGGACTGGATTTCGACGCCCTGATGAACTGGTACGCCGGCGAGATCCTGGGACAGATCCCCTGTATGCGCATGACGGACAATACGGGCCGCAAGCGCCTGTATCATGATCCGGATCTGAAGGGGATCATTTATCATACGGTCAAATTCTGCGATTTTTACAGCTTTGAATACGCGGAACTGAAAGACCACGCGAACCTGCCGCTTCTGAAGATCGAGTCGGATTACACGGTGCAGAGCAGCGGGCAGCTTTTGACCAGGCTGGAGGCGTTTGCGGAAAGCCTGGCGCCGGAAGAACGGAAAGAGAGGGAGAAGAAAATGGGAAAAGGATATGCCGCGGGGATCGACAGCGGTTCAACCAGCACCGATGTGGTGATCCTGGATCCGGACGGGAACGTGGTGACGGGGATCATCCTGCCGACAGGGGCGGGAGCGGCCCTGGGAGCGGAACGGGCGCTGGAGGAGGCGCTGCGCCAGTCGGGACTTAAGCGGGACGACATCAGCGCCATGGTTACCACCGGCTACGGCCGGAGCGCGATCCATGAGGGCGACAAGAGCATCACGGAGATCACCTGCCACGCCAGGGGAGCCCATTATCTGGATCCGTCGGTCCGGACCGTCATAGACATCGGCGGCCAGGACAGCAAGGTGATCCGCCTGGACGAAAACGGCGCGGTCGCGAATTTCGTCATGAACGATAAATGCGCCGCCGGGACCGGACGGTTTCTGGAAATGATGGCCCGTACCATGGAAATGAGCCTGGAGCAGATGAGCGAGATCGGGCTGAGCTGGCGGGAGGACATCACGATCTCCAGCATGTGTACGGTATTCGCGGAGTCGGAGGTGGTTTCCCTGATTGCTCAGAACAAGCCGGCCGGCGACATCATTCATGGTCTCAATAAGGCCGTAGCTTCGAAAACCGCGTCCCTGGCCAAGCGGGTCGGAGGCGAAGAAACCTACATGATGACCGGCGGCGTCTCGAAAAATAAAGGGCTGGTAAAGACTCTGGAAGAAACGCTGGGGACGAAGCTGGCGGTCAGCGAGATGGCCCAGCTCTGCGGCGCGCTGGGGGCGGCATTGTTTGCGGCGGATATGGTCTGAAGCCGGCGCTTTGCCGTCAAACGCGGATTCTTTTCTTGACTTACGCGCCGGTCTACGCTATGATATTTGAAAGTTCTCCTTTTTGACAGAAAAATCAGAATAGATTCTGTATCGTTCCTATGCGGCATATTTTTCCTTGTATGGCAAAAAGTGGAGCATGTTTTGGTTATATATAGCAATTTTATGGGAAAATTATAAGCAAAACAGGAACGTACCACGTCGGAGAGGAGATTTTCATGACAGTAAATGAATACGTAACGGGCAGGCTGGGCAAAACCATCGAAAGCTGCAGCGACCGGGAGCTGTACGAGGCGCTGTTAGAGATGACCCAGGAAGCGGCCATGGCGAGGACCAGCGGGGCGGGGAAGAAGAAGCTGTACTACATTTCCGCGGAATTTCTGCTGGGGAAACTGCTGTCCAATAACCTGATCAACCTGGGAATGTACGCGCAGGTAAAAGAGGAACTGGCGGCCCACGGCAGGGATATCGCCTGTATTGAGGAGATCGAACCGGAACCGTCTCTGGGAAACGGCGGTTTAGGGAGACTGGCGGCCTGCTTCCTGGATTCCATCGCGACCCTGGGCCTGAACGGCGACGGGATCGGCCTGAATTACCATCTGGGACTGTTTAAGCAGGTATTTGAGAATCATCTGCAGCGGGAGACCGCCAATCCCTGGATCGAAAACATATCCTGGCTGAAGCGGCAGGACAAAAGCTATACGGTCCGGTTCGGTAACCTGTCTGTGAAATCATGCTTATATGATATGGCGGTTACAGGTTACGGCGGCAGGACCAACCGCCTCCATCTGTTTGATCTGGAGAGCGTGGACGAGGGGATCGTGACCGGCGGCATTTCCTTTGACAAGACGGACGTTGAGAGGAACCTGACGCTGTTCCTCTATCCGGACGACAGCGACGAGGCCGGCCGTCTGCTGCGCATTTTTCAGCAGTATTTCATGGTCAGCAGCGCCGCCCAGTATATTCTGGAGGAATGTGCGGAAAAAGGCTGCAATTATCACGATCTTTACGATTATGCCGTGATCCAGATCAACGACACTCATCCGGCGATGGTGATACCGGAGCTGATCCGGCTTTTGAGCGAACGCGGCGTCGAAATGGACGAGGCGGTCCGGATCGTTTCCAAAACCTGCGCGTATACCAACCATACGATCCTGGCGGAAGCGCTGGAGAAATGGCCGGTCCGTTACCTGCAGAAGGTCGTGCCCCATCTGATTCCGATTATAGAGATCCTGGACGACAAGGTCCGCCGCAGGTACCAGGATGAGTCCCTGGCGATCATCGACCGGAGCGACCGGGTGCATATGGCCCATATCGCGATCCATTACGGTTTCAGCGTCAACGGCGTCGCGGCCCTGCATACGGAGATCCTCAAGGGGATCGAACTGCACCGATTTTATCAGATTTATCCGGAAAAGTTCAATAATAAAACCAACGGCATTACGTTCCGCCGCTGGCTTCTGCAGTGCAATCCGCTGCTGAGCGGCTGGATCGAGTCGAAGATCGGGGGCGACTTTAAGAAAGACGCGTCCCAGCTCCAGCGGCTGATGGCCTTTGCCGGCGACGCGGAGGCGCTGAGGGAGCTGCAGGCCATTAAACATGCGAACCGCAGGGCCCTGAAATCATACCTGGAACGGACCCAGGGCATTGAAATGGACGATCAATCGATCCTGGACGTCCAGGCGAAACGGCTCCACGAGTACAAGCGCCAGCAGATGAACGCGCTTTACGTGATCCACAAATATCTGGAGATCCGCGGCGGCTGTCTGCCGAAACGGCCCGTCACCGTGGTTTTCGGGGCGAAAGCGGCGCCGGCCTATGTGATCGCCAGGGATATCATTCATCTGATCTTGTGCCTGCAGGAGCTGGTGAACGGGGACCCGCTGGTCAGCCCGCATATGAAGGTGATTATGGTGGAGAATTACAATGTGACCCTGGCGGAGAAGCTGATTCCGGCCTGCGATATTTCCGAGCAGATTTCCCTGGCCTCCAAGGAAGCCAGCGGCACCGGCAATATGAAGTTCATGCTGAACGGGGCCGTGACCCTGGGAACCATGGACGGGGCCAACATGGAGATCGCCCAGCTGGTGGGGGCGGACAATATCTATCTTTTCGGCGAGAACAGCAGCAAGGTCATCGAACATTACGAAAAGGCCGATTACCGCTCCAGGAGCTATTACGAGCGCAGCCCCATGGTGCGGGATGCGGTGGATTTCATCGTGGGACCGGAAATGCGGAAGCTGGGACAGCGGGAGAATCTGGAACGTCTGTATCGGGAGCTCCTGAACAAGGACTGGTTCATGACGCTTCTGGATTTTGAGGAATATGTGAGGACCAGGGACCGGGTCTATGCGGATTTTGAGGACCGTATGGGCTGGGCGCGCAAAACCCTGGTCAATATCAGCCACGCGGGATTTTTCTCGTCGGACCGGACCGTCGAGGAATACAACCGGGATATCTGGCGACTGGAGAGAGCTTAGGGGTTCCGGGCCGGGAAACGGCCGGCCGCATACACCGCTTGCCTGCATAAACAGAACAGGCGCGTACGGGGGCAGGGTTCAAGGTCCCATTCGCCGGCCAGGCAGATAGAATACAACACGCACTCCGCGCGGAACGAAACGTTTCCGCGGGAAAATAAAAGAAAGAGAGGAAGGATCAGCATGAAACAGCAAAAGCAGAACGGCATCAGAGGGGATGCGGATCACACCGCTTTTTATCCGCGGGGAGGCGTAAATGCGGGGGAACCGTTTCTGCCCGGCAGCGGCGGGAGCGGGCATTTCCGGATCCCTGCGCTGTATATGCTGGCGGACGGGAGCCTTTTGGCGGCGGCCGACGCCAGATGGAACCATACCTGCGACGGAGCGCATTTAAGCACCCTGGTCAGCCGTTCCGAAGACGGAGGCGCGGTCTGGGAACATCATTTTGCCAATTATTTCGGCGACAGTGTCGACGCCTATACCCAGTGCGCCGCCTCTTTCATTGATCCGGCGCTGCTGCAGGACGACAGCGGGACCGTCTATCTGCTGACGGATCTGTGGCCCGGCGGAACGGCTCTGGGAGGCGTGGGACATTCTCCCGCCATGGACTGCACCGGTTACCTGGACGCGGACGGGGACGGCCGGCCGGAGCTGGTCCTTTACGAAGGGAGCGGCCTGGCGGAAGGGCAAAAAACGGAGGATTACGCATATTATGTCGGGGATTTCGGAGAAGACGGGTTCGCGCCGGTCTGCCCCAGGGCGGACGGGGCGGTTTCCGCATCCGGCAGGAAGCGCGGCGTGGAAACGGCTCAGGCAGGACAGGCGGAGGAGCAGGGAGCGGCGTCCCGGCCGCCTTACTATATAGACCGCTGGTACTATCTCTATGACGCGTCCCGCCGTCCTGTGACGTGCGCCCGCCTGCTGGAGTCGGACAAGGACCGCTGGCAGACCATGCAGGAGCCTTCCGTCGGGACGGAGCAGATCCACGCCAATGTCTTCTTTTATCAGTCGCCGCTCCATGTCCGGGCGGTCATCTATCTCTGGCTGGTGCGCTCGTCGGACGGCGGCAGGACCTGGTCCGCGCCTCAGATCGTCAGCCCCCAGGTCCGGACGGGAGAGAATCCCGGCAACTGGTTCTACGGCGTGGGCCCCGGACGCGGCCTGGCGGTTTCCTGCGGCAGCGGCCCGGATGTCCATACCCGGCTCCTGTTCCCCTGCTACACCCACAGCCGCGGCATCGGCGACGGCAGGACCAGCGTGATCTACTCCGACGACGGCGGCCTGCACTGGAAAAAGAGCGGCGAGGCTCCGGCGCTTTCCTCGGAAGCGGCGCTGGCGGAGCTGGATGGCCGGATCTATATGTTTTCCCGCCACGGGGCCGTATCCGTTTCCGACGATTGGGGCGAGACCTGGCGCGCCTGGGGCTGCTGGCCGGAGGGGCTGCACACGGAATGCCAGATCAGCGCGGTCACATATTCGCGGCCTGTCGGCGGAAAACGGGTGATCCTTCTGTCGGGACCCTCTGACGGCGGACGCATCAACGGAAAAATCTGGGTGGGTTCGGCCGGCGGGGACGGAAAGCTCGTCTGGAAATGCGGCTGCCGCGTCACGGAAAACGGCGGCTGGTACGGATATTCCTGTCTGACGGAGCTGCCGGACGGATCGGTGGGACTGCTCTATGAAAGCGGAAACGGCGCGATCCGGTACCGGACGCTGAAAGCGGAGGAACTCTTTGGCGCCAACGATTGATTAAAAGAATAAATTTATTTAACAAACTATTTTAAGCTTCCTTTTTCCGCTCTTTTTTCTGTATGCGCCGGGGTGGTGTGTTAAAGTTTGGAAATTTTCGTAAAATCTTGTAAAAATCTGGCAATACATCGCGTTAATTTACTAAAATATCGGCTGCGCCCCGACGGCGGGAGGAAGAGCAAAAAGGGCGATAAATTTAAAATCAAAATAATTATAGGGCAATTTGCACAATAAAACAGGAGAAAAATTGACGTACATAACAAAATCAATCTGATTTTAAAGAGTTTATTGTAAAAATTTACAAAATGTGGTATAGTACAATAAGTTACAAAAAATAATTAATTCGCCGTCTGCTTTTCCGGCGGCCCAAAGCAAGGGGGTAGAAGATGAAACATGAAATGACTTACGATAAGGAGCTGGCCAAGCGCGGCCGGAAGAGGGCGATGGCGAGAGCCAAGTCCTACTGGCAGCTGTATGTGTTCCTTATTCCGGCGATCCTGTACTTCGGTATATTCCGGTATGTGCCGATGGCCGGCATTCAGATTGCGTTCAAGGATTACAACCTGGTGGGCGGTATCTGGGGTTCCCCGTGGGTGGGCTTCAAGCATTTTATCCGCTTCTTCAATTCCGCCGACTGCTGGATGGTCATCCGCAACACGCTGACCATCAGCATCCTGGGACTGGTATTCGGGTTCCCGCTGCCGATCATCATCGCGCTGCTGCTGAACCAGACCAGAAGCAAGCGGTTCGCGAAGGTCGTCCAGACTGTAATTTACGCGCCGCACTTTATCTCCGCGGTTATCATCGTCGGTATGCTGAACCTGTTCTTGGCGCCCAGCACCGGCATCCTGAATCAGATTATGCGTCTGGTAACGGGCGATAAGACGATCTCCATCATGTTTATGGGAAGCACGACCATGTTCCCGTGGATCTATGTGATCTCCGAGATCTGGCAGAACATGGGATATAACTCCATCGTGTATACGGCCGCGCTGAGCGGCGTGAGTCCGGAACTTCATGAATCGGCCATCGTGGACGGCGCGACGGTGCTACAGAGGATCTTCTACATAGACATCCCCAGCATCATGCCGACCATTGTGATCCTGCTGATCATGAATACGGGACGTGTGCTGACCGTCGGTTATGAGAAGATCTTCCTGATGCAGAACGCTCTGAACCGCACCGCGTCCGAGGTGATCTCGACCTACGTGTACCAGCAGGCGTTCGGCGCGACTTCCATCCCGAACTTCAGCTATTCTTCCGCGATCGGTCTGTTTGAGTCTGTCGTCAGCTTGACTTTGCTTCTTATTGTCAATAAGATCGCGAAGAAGTATGCCGACATGTCTTTGGTATAAGGAGGTGGCGAGATGAGCGTAAGTTCCGCAAGAGCGAAAGCGAAAGCGCTGCATAAGCGCGAGGGGAGCAATCTGTTCCATTTCTTCAACTACTGCTTCCTGGGCCTGATCCTGTTTATCGTGGCGTACCCGATCTATTTTGTGCTGATCGCCTCGTTCAGCGCCCCGGCCCTGGTCAATTCCGGGCAGGTGCTGGCGGTCCCCAAGGGCATCACCCTGGAGGGCTACAAAGCCGTGTTCCAGGACGACATGATCATGACCGGCTATAAAAACTCCATCATTTATACGGTGACGGGCGTATTTTTCAGCACGATCACGACGGTGCTGGCGGCCTATTCCCTGGCCCGCAGGGACCTGCCCATGCGTTCGGTATTCATGATGCTGATCGTGTTCACGATGTATTTCGGCGGCGGCATGATCCCCACCTATCTGGTGGTGCAGAAGCTGGGCCTGACCGGCAATATGTGGTCCCTGATCTTCCCGGGCATGATCGTTCCCTACAACCTGATCGTGGCGAGGACGTTCTTTGAGAGCTCGATCCCGGACGAACTGCGGGAATCGGCGCAGCTGGACGGCTGTACCGAATGGCAGTTTTTCAGGGAGGTCGCGATCCCGCTGTCCAAGGCGGTTATCGCGATGATGATTCTGTTCTACGGCGTGGCCCAGTGGAATACCTACTTTAACGCCATGATCTACCTGGGCCGCTATCAGGAGAAATACCCGCTGCAGCTGGTGCTGAGGAACATCCTGATCGAGAACCAGGTGTCCCAGGAGATGCTGGGCGACGTATACCAGGCGGCTCTGCAGCAGGAGCGGGCCGGACTGATCAAGTACGTGTCCATTATCGTGTCGGCTGCGCCGCTGATGATCCTGTACCCGTTTGTGCAGAAGCATTTTGTTAAAGGTGTTCTCATTGGATCCGTAAAAGGATAATGAGATAGAGTAACTCGAAATTTTGAGAAGAAAAGGAGAGGACTATGAAGAAAAGAACTTTAGCATCAGCAGTGGCCGCGGCGCTGGTATGCTCGATGGCGCTCAGCGCCTGCGGAGGCGGCGGAGGCGCCGCCACGACGACGGCGGCCGGGACGACGGCGGCAGCGACGACAGCCGCGGCCGGGACGACGGCGGCCGGGGGGGCGTCTGAGACGACGGCAGAGAAAGTAGACACAGGGCGTGCCGGCTATGACTGGATCGCCAACAACGTGCCGAAGCTGACGGACGAGAAAGTGACCTACAAGATCGCGGTGCAGCAGGAGACGGCGCAGATCGATTACAACAACATTGAGTTTTTCAAAGAACTGGAGAAAGCGACCAACGTACACATTGAGTTCCAGTGCTTCCCGGTCAGCGGCTACAATGAGCAGAAGAACCTGATGCTGGCGACCGGCGACTATCCGGACGCGTTCATGGGCTACGCCTGCCTGAGCATGGCGGACCTGAACCAGTACGGCCCGATGGGCGTGTTCATTCCGGTGGAGGACCTGATCGCTCAGTACTGCCCCAACTACCAGAAAGTGCTGGAAGACAATCCGACCCTGGTCGGACTTTCCCAGGCGTTTGACGGACATACCTATTCCTGGGGCGACATCAACGACTCCCCGAGCCGCGACTGGCCGGACAACCTCTATATCAACAAGACCTGGCTGGACAACCTGGGCCTGGAGATCCCGACCACGATGGAAGAGTACTACAATGTCCTGAAAGCGTTCAAAGAGCAGGACGCCAACGGCAACGGAGACCCCAACGATGAGATCCCCTACACGTTCTTCAGCTATCAGCACATCAACGGCTACGGCGGCTTCTTCGGCGCGTACGGCGAGGCTGAGGCGTTCAACGCGGCCGGCGGCACGCTGAACCATTTCATCGTGAACGACAACGACGAGGTCGTGTATCTGCCCCTGACCGAGGAGTACAAGACCGCGATCCGCGAGCTGCGCAAGTTCGTCACCGACGGCCTGTGGGACCGCGACGGTTTTGTGCAGACCATGGACCAGTACAACGGCAAGCTGGCGAACCCGACTCCGATCGTAGGTTCCGCTTACACCTGGGGCCCGACCAGCTTCGCGGCTGACTGCGCCGACCAGTATGTGGCCATCACGCCTCTGAAGGCGACCGCGGATTCCGCTCCGGCGAAGGTGCATCACCGCCGCAACCACATCAGCATCAACGCGACCGGATTCTCCATCACCAACAAGTGCAAGAATACGGAGCTGCTGGCGCAGTGGGTGGACCTGCTGTATAATGACGTGATCTCCATTCTGGCTTATCAGGGCATCGAGCGTATTACCGCTATCGATGAGGACGGCACGGTTCATTACAATGAAGCGAACGAGCCCGACGGCACGTCGTTCAGCACCTATGTGAAGAACACCAACGCGTTCGACGGCGTTCCGAAGAACATGAGCATGACCAACCGCTACGAGAAGATGGTCATGGAGACCGTTACGGACAAGAAGATGGAAGTCACGCTCAGCATCTACGCGAACCAGCCGCAGAGCCTGACCCTGCCGAGCATGAACTTCACCGAGGAAGAGAACCAGGTCATCAACGACATCGGCAAGTCCTGCCAGACCTGGGTGGAGCAGAAGCAGAACGAGTGGCTGCTGAACGAGGGCCATGATATCGATACCGAGTGGGACGCTTATGTAGAGCAGCTGAACAAGTACAACGTACAGACATTCATCGATACGATGCAGCAGGCTTATGACAGGACCATCGGCAAGTAATAGAGGCTTTGACGCCGGTTGACAAGTGCCCGGTACTCTTGCTAAGATATGGGAGGGCGAAATGCCCTCCCATTTTTTAGAGAAAAGGAAAGGAATGGTTTGGAATGACTCCCAATATTGTATTTTTCTTTTCTGACCAGCAGCGATGGGATACCTTAGGCTGCAATGGCCAGATACCGGACGTGACTCCCAGACTGGATCAGTTTGCCAGGGAGGATGCGACAAATTTTGTAAATTGTTTCACGCCGCAGCCGGTCTGCGGACCGGCCAGGGCGATGCTGCAGACGGGGCTTTACCCGACGCAGACCGGGTGTTTTCGGAACGCGGTCTCGCTGCCTGTAAACCAGCGTACCATTGCGAAAGCGATCAAAGAAGCAGGTTACGAAGTAGGTTACGTAGGAAAATGGCACCTGGCCTCGGACAGAGACGGCGAGAACTACGCCACGCTTCCGGTACCGCCGGAGCGCAGGGGCGGCTACGACGGATTTTGGCGCGCCGCGGACGTGCTGGAGTTTACATCCCACGGCTACGGCGGCTATGTATACGATGAGAATGGAAAGAAACTGGAGTTTGACGGCTACCGCACGGACTGCATCACGGACCACGCGCTGGATTTTATCAATCAGTATAAGAGCGAAAAGCCGTTTTTCCTTTTTATCTCTCATATAGAACCCCATCATCAGAACGACCGGAACGATTATGAGGGACCGAAAGGAAGTCAGGAGAAATATAGAGATTTTGTGGCGCCGCCGGATCTGGAGCCGGGCAAGGGCGACTGGGAACGGTTCTATCCGGATTACCTGGGCTGTATCAACGCCCTGGATACCAACTTCGGCCGGGTCGTGGACGCTCTGAAAGCCAGAGGTTTCTATGAGAATACGCTGGTGGTCTACGCCAGCGACCACGGCTGCCATTTCCGGACGCTGAACCACGAGGCTGTAGGCGGCTACGACGATTATAAACGCAACAGTTTTGAGAATACGATCCATGTGCCGCTTTTGATCAAAGGGCCCGGGTTCGAGCCGGGACGCCGGGAAGAAAAGGTGGTCAGTCTGATCGATCTGCCGGTCACGCTGATGACAGCCGCGGGCTGCCGGATCGATGAGGGAATCCAGGGCCGCGCGCTCCAGGAAACAGGGGCCGGCGACTGGGAGAATATGGTTTACATTCAGATCAGCGAGAGTTATATGGGCCGCGCCGTGCGCAGCGATCGCTATAAATATGTGGTTTACGCGCCGGACCAGGATCCGCACAACGTGGCGGTAACGGACGTTTACCGCGAGCGGTACCTGTTTGATCTGGAAAAGGACCCGCTCGAGAAACACAATCTGCTGGGAGACGCGGAGTATGAGCCGGTCCGCGCCGCGATGAAAGAACGCCTGCTCCAGTTTGCCAGGCAGGCGGGAGAAGGAGAACTACAGATAACGGAGGGATAGCATGGGGATTATTTTTTCATATGAAGATGCGGACGACAGGACCCTTGCGTTTGCCGCCGGAGAGGCCGGAGACTATATAAGGAGGATGCTGCCGGATACGGAGGTTTCCGTACAGGGAGGGACGAAACGGGGGGATACCGCGCCGGACTGGGAGATCGTGCTGGCGGTGGAGCCGGACGGAGAGCCGAAAGACCATTTTGAGATCCATGCGGCGGATGGGAAAGGCCGGATCGCCGGCAATCACAGCCGCAGCGTGCTGATCGGCGTTTACCATTATCTGTATCTGCTGGGGTGCCGGTTTTTGGGGCCGGGCAAAGGCCTGGAGCGCGTGCCGCGTTTGGGGTCCGCGGACGCGCTGGCGCAGGACTGTTCTCATACGGCCGGCTACTATCACCGGGGCGTCTGTATCGAGGGAGCGGAATCCCTGGAGAACATCCTGGATTTTGTAGACTGGCTGCCGAAAATAGGTTACAATACCTGCTTTATCCAGTTCCAGCTTCCGTATACGTTTCTGGCGCGCTGGTACCAGCACGAGGGGAACGCTCATCTGGAACCGGAGGAATTGACCGTTGAGATGACGGCCGCATATACGAAGCGGATCGTGGCAGAGATGAAGAAGCGGGATCTCCTGCTGCAGCAGGTGGGACACGGCTGGACCGGCGAGAGCATCGGGATCCCGTCTATGGACTGGAAAGCGGCCAGTTACGAACTGAGCGGCCGGCAGAGGGCCATGCTGGCGGAGGTGGGCGGCGTCCGGGGATTTTATCACGGTATTCCCATGAACACCAACCTCTGCTATTCGAAGCCGGAGGTCGTCGAGGCGTTCAGCGAGTGCGTGGTCCGCTACGCCCAGGTCCATCCCGAGGTGGATTATCTCCATGTGTGGCTGGCCGATGAGTGCAACAATATCTGCGAGTGTGAGGAGTGCCGGAAAGCGGTCCCCACCGACCAGTACGTACATATCCTGAATGTCATCGACCGGAAGCTGACGGAGCGGGAGCTGGACACGAAGATCGTTTTTCTGCTGTATCAGGAGCTTCTGTGGCCGCCGAAAAAGGAAAAGCTGGAAAATCCGGACCGGTTTGTATTAATGTTCGCGCCGATCAGCCGCAGCTTTAATTCTTCCTACCAGCTCGGCGGGGAGCTGCCGGCCGTGGAAGAGTACCGCAGGAACCGGATCCAGCTTCCGGTGAACGTGTCCCAGAACATGGCGTATCTGAAAGCCTGGCAGGAACATTTTACCGGCGACAGTTTTGTCTATGATTATCATCTGGGGCGCGCCCATTACGGAGATTTCGGGTATGTCCACATCAGCCGGATCCTCTGCGAAGACATTGCGCAGCTGGGCAGAATGGGACTGAACGGCCATATCAGCTGCCAGGAGATGCGCGCCGGTTTGCCCAACTTCCTGCCGAATTACGTGATGGGCCGCAAGCTTTTCGATCTGGACTGCACGTTTGAGGAGCTGGCGGAGGAGTATTATCAGGCGGCTTACGGCGAGGACTGGAAAGAGGTCTATACATATCTGAGCGGACTTTCCTCGCTGTGCAGCTGCGATTATTTCAATAATAAAGGCAGCCGGACCGACGCGGCCGTGGCCGCGGATATGAAAAAGGCCCGTGAGATGACGGCGGCCTTTGCGGCTTCGGAATCTATGGCAAAGGAGCGCAAAGACCCGGTCTGCGCGGAGTTCTGGCGCGTGTTAAAGTATCACTGCCGGGTGGCTGCGGAACTGGAGGCGGCGGTAGGTTATCTGGCGGAGGGAAAAACGGAGGAAGCGGCGCAGGCGTGGAACCGGTTCAGCGAGCTCATCTGTGAAAACGAGCTGTCGTTCCAGCCCTATCTGGACGTGTACCGGATCCGGGAGGTCTCTCTGAATTTCACAGGGTTCAGACGGCTCTGCGGCTGCGGGAAATGATCGGATCCCGCCGGCAGGCGCGGACTGCGGAGAACAGGCGGAAGAGCCGGACCCGGACCAAAGCCCCGCCGCGGCCGGCAGATGCGTCCGGGCGCGGCGGGGCTTTGGAGCGCTATATGTTATGTTCGGAACGAAAAGACCGGTTCCGAGGCGCTGTGCGGCTCTGACAAAAAGAGACGGTCAGAGGAAAAACTGCCGTATGGTCAGAGCGCAGGCTCCCCGGGCACCGTCGGTGATCGCGAAAGGCAGGATCTCCACGCTGTTGGTGTAGGGATCGCCGATGAAAAGCAGCTGCCGGTTGATATGATCCATCAGTTCCTCGCGTATGTTCTGACGATTGAACATCTGGGCGTGGAGGAAGATCTTTTCCGGGTTCGTGGTGATGGCGACATTGGAGATCGAGATGCTTAAATATTTCAGCGCGTCGTGGACGATGCTGCTGGCGGTCGGGTCGCCCAGATCGTAGGCGGTCAGGAGCGTTTCGATGCTGACGTCCTCCCGGCTGGGGGCCAGGCTTTGCAGCAGGGTGTTGGAGGCGTTGGTATAGAGGATCCTGGCTGCGCGCACCATGCGGGTCTCGCTGGCGTAGGTCTGGAGACAGCCGCGCTTGCCGCATTCGCATAGAGGACCGTTTTCATTGACGATGGTATGGCCGATCTCGCCCGCCACATAGTGGTGTCCCAGGAATAGCTCGCCGTCCACGATATTGGCGCAGAACATGCCCATGCCTGCGTGGAACAGCGAAAAATTGTCGGGGATCTGGGCAGGGTGAAACAGGTACTCGCCGAGGGCCATGCACCGGGCGTTATTTTCCATAACGACGGGGACCGGGAAGCTTTGGCGGAGCTGTTCGGGCTTAAACGAGGTCCAGGTGGTGCGGTTGGTGATCAGGGCGCTTTCGTCCAGGCTGATATGGCCGGGCAGCGCGATGCCGATGCCGATGATCCGGGACCAGTCCAGGCCGGAGGTCTCCATCAGCTGCCCCACGACGGCGACGATCCTCTCCGTGATCGATCTGGCCAGATCTTCCGTGAACGGCTCCGTCATATGGAACAGGATATTCCCTTTCATGTCGCAGATGCAGGCGGCCAGGGCTTTTTCGGTAAATTCCACGCCGACGCTGCAGGCGCAGCCGGGCGCGATATCCAGCAGGATGCGGTTGCGGCCGGAGGACGTCTCGACGGGTGGGCGGGCCTCGCCGACCTCCCGAAGGACCCCTTCTCCGATCAGGGCCGCGACCGTATTGGTTACAGTGGCCGGGGTGATGTCGGTCAGATCCGCGATCTCGGTCCTGGCGATCGGCGCGTTTCTGAAAATACATTCCAATATATGGCTGCGGTTGGAAAGCAGCCGCTTCTTACGGTTATACATGTTATCCTCTTTGGCAGTTGTTTGCGATCGGTCGGGCGTTACTCTTCCAGTATAGCAGACGGCGGCAGATTGCGATAGAGATAAATTAACCAATTTTTGGTCTTTTTTGAGGAAATAATCAATAAAGGGCAAATTCTGTGAAAGGAGGAGAGAATTTGAAAAAACAAGTGGTTTTACTGATGATGGACAGCACCCGCAAGGATATGCTGGGATGCTACGGCGCGGATGAGAGGATGTTCACGCCGAATCTGGACCGCCTGGCGGCGGAGGGCATCCGCTATGAGAACGCTTACAGCTGCCAGCCGGTCTGCGGGCCTGCCCGGAGCGCCATCTTCACGGGTACGTTTCCCCATTCCAACGGGATGGTCACCAACTGCGTTCCCCTGGGAGCCAATGTGAAGACCGTAGGACAGAGACTGACCGACGCGGGCATTCACTGCGGCTATATCGGGAAATGGCACCTGGACGGCGGCGACTATTTCGGACTGGGACAGTGTCCGGAGGGGTGGGATGCGCGCTACTGGTACGATATGAAATGCTACCTGGAGGAAATGACGCCGGAAGACCGGATGAAGTCGCGGAAATGGCAGACCGCGTTCGACGAGGACATGACGGCGGAATTCACCTACGCCCACAAATGCACGGACAGGGCGGTGGATTTCATCCGGAATTTCCATGATGAGGATTTCTTCCTGACGGTGTCCTACGACGAGCCCCACGGGCCGTCGCTCTGCCCCGCCCCGTTCAATACCATGTATGAGGGCTTCCGGCCGAAAGATAATCCGGGTCTTCACGATACGCTGGAGGGCAAGCCCATGTTCCAGAAACTGTGGGCGGGACCGGCGCTGGAAAAGACGGTGGAGGAGATCACGACGCCGGGGAAACCCAGGCAGCTCTTCCTGGGCTGCAACAGTTTCGTGGATCACGAGATCGGGCGGATCCTGGATTGCATTGACGAGCTGATGCCCGGCGCGCTGGTGATCTTTACCTCGGACCACGGCGATATGATGGGAGCGCACCGGCTCAGCGCGAAAAACGCGACCGTTTACCGGGAGGCGGCCAACGTGCCGCTGCTGATCCGCGGCGGCGCGAAAGGGGCCGTATGCCGGTATCCGGCGTCCCATATCGATCTGACGCCGACGATCCTGGATTATATGGGCCTGCCGATTCCGAAGCTTCTGGAAGGAAAGAGTATGATGCCCCAGATACGGGACCCGCAGGTGCGGATCAATCAGGAGGTCTATCTGGAGTTTACCCGCTATGAGGTAGACCACGACGGGTTCGGCGGCCTGCAGATGATGCGGGGCGTCGTCGCGGACGACGTGAAGCTGGCGGTGAATCTGCTGGATACGGACGAGCTCTACGATATGGAAAAGGATCCTTACGAGGTCCGGAACCGGATTGATGATCCGGCGTACGCGGAGCGGAGAAACGAGCTCCATGACAAGATTCTGGAGCATATGAATCAGACCCGCGATCCGTTCCGGGGCTACCAGTGGGCGTGCAGGTCCTGGAGGCCGGAGAAAACGCCGAAATGGGCCAACGAGGGCTATACGAGGCAGCGGGAGAACGAGGAGTATGAGCCGCGGCAGATGGATTATGACACAGGACTCCCGATGGAGGAGCCGGTGAGGATCAAGGGACCGCAGGCAAAGAAAGCGGCGGAGGAAGCGAAAAAAGCAGTAGAAGGGAAGGCGGCGGCGGAAGCCAAAAAAGCGGCAGAAGAAGCGAAAAAAGCGGCGGAAGAGAAAGCAGCGGCGGAGGCAAGGAACAGCGGCTGCTGATCCGGGCGCGCCGAAAACAGGAAAACTGTGAACAGGCTGCCTGCGGGCCGCAGATGGAGAAGCTGCAGCCGGAGACAGCGGCAAACATAAAATGGAGGTGTTATCATGTCATTAGTACCTATGAAAGCGATTCTGGACGCGACGGAGAAATATAAT
Source organism: uncultured Lachnospiraceae bacterium (assembly GCA_947626915.1). Taxonomy (GTDB): domain Bacteria; phylum Bacillota; class Clostridia; order Lachnospirales; family Lachnospiraceae; genus UBA3402. Next base: position 42,821 of record CANQUA010000010.1, on the reverse strand, counting down.
TACGCGCAGGGGGCGTTTAATGTCAACGCGGTCTGCCAGGCCAAGGCAGTGATCGAGGTTCACGAGATGTTCCGTTCGGCGGCGATCCTGCAGGGAGCGGATCTGGCGAACGCGTTTATGGGCGGCCGGACGGATTTTGCCAACGGGACGCTGGAGGACAAAAAGAAAGGTGCGCAGAATATTGCCAACGCCGTTAAAAAATACGCGGCGGACAGCCCGATCCCCGTGGCCCTGCATCTGGATCACGGCAAGACCTTTGATTCCTGCACGGCGGCGATCGCGGGCGGCTATACCTCCGTCATGATCGACGGTTCGTCCCTGTCGTTTGAGGAAAATATGGAGCTGACCCGCGAGGTAGTCAAGTACGCTCATGAGCGCGGTGTGACCGTAGAGGGAGAACTGGGCGTGCTGGCGGGCGTGGAGGATCATGTGTTCGCGGCTACGTCCACCTACACGAACCCGCTGGACGCCGTAACCTTTTTCAAGAATACCGGCGTGGACGCGCTGGCGATCAGCTACGGCACCAAGCACGGCGCCAATAAGGGAAAAGATACGGTGATCCGCAAGGAGATCGCGATCGCCACGAAGGAGTGCATGATGCACGAGGGCATCGAGGGAACGCTGGTCAGCCACGGTTCCTCCACGGTTCCCCAGTACATCGTCAGCGAGATCAATGCCCTGGGCGGCGATATCCGCGACGCCTACGGCATCAGGAAGGAGCAGCTGAAAGAGGTTTCCAAGCTGGGCATCCGCAAGATCAATGTGGACACGGATATCCGCCTGGCTGTAACCCGTAACCTGCGCGAACTGTTCAGGGACAAACCGGTATTACGGGAAAGCCCGTCCATCGGTCCGATCTACGAGCTGCTTCTGAAGAATCCGTCCCAGTTCGATCCCCGCATGTTCCTGCCGCCGATCATGGACACGGTCATGTACGGCAATGTGCCCGACGGCGATGTGGCGCAGGTAGTGGACTGCATCGAGCGGGGCGTTCACGAGGTGGTCGGAACCCTGATCGTGGAATTTGAGAGCGTCGGCAAGGGACCGCTGGTCGAGGTCGTGTCGCTGGAGGAAATGGCGGAGCGTTACAGGAAGAAAGGGATCTGACCGGCTGCGGTTACCGGCGGGTCCGGCACTAAAAAACGGCTCTGAAAAGAGCGGAAAGGGGAAACAGACATGGGCATGAATATTCTGGTGGCGCACGGCGGCGGCCCTACCGCTGTGATCAATACTTCCCTGCAGGGGGTAGTGGAGACGGCGAGGTCTTCCGGAAACGTGGATAAGATCTACGCCGCGCGTTTCGGCGCGGAGGGACTTCTGAAAGGCGATCTGATCGATCTGACGGACGTGCCTGCGGAGGTGATCGGCCGCCTGTCCCATACGCCTGCGTCGGCGATCGGCTCCTGCCGGAGAAAGCTCCACGAGGAGGATTATCCGGCAGTCGTTGAGATGCTGAAGAAGTTTGATATTCACGCGTTCTTTTATAACGGCGGCAACGATTCCATGGACACCTGCCATAAGATCCATGAACTGGCGGTGAAAGAGGGGCTGGATATCCGGGTGATCGGCATCCCGAAGACCATGGATAACGACCTGGTGGTGACGGATCACTGTCCCGGCTTCGGCAGCGCGGCCCGCTATGCGGCGATCAGCGCGGCGGAGCTGGCGCTGGATGCGTCGGGGCTGCCGATCCATGTGGTAGTCATGGAACTGATGGGGCGCAACGCGGGATGGGTCACGGCGGCCAGCGCCATGGCGTCCCGGCTGACGGACTGCGAGCAGCTGGTGTATCTGCCGGAGCTGCCGGTGAACGTGGACCGGATGCTTGCGGATATCGAAAAAGGTTACGCGAAAGGCAAAGGACTTCTGGTTACGGTCAGCGAGGGCGTCTGCGACCAGGACGGAAAGCCTCTGGCGGATACGGGCATCGTGGACGGGTTCGGCCATATCATTCCCGGCGGCGTGGGCCAGCATATCTCGGATCTGATCGTGCAGAAAACGGGACTTAAATCCCGGGCGGAGAAGCCGGGACTGCTGGGGCGGACCAGCATCCCCTACGTGTCGCCGGTGGACCGGGAGGAAGCTTATGAGGCGGGAAGCGAGGCCGTGAAAGCGGCGCTCCGCGGAGAGAGCGGTTATATGGTGGCCATCGAGGCGGATCGGAGCGGCGGGACTTATCGGAGCCGGATGTTTCTGACCCCGCTGGCGGGCGTGGCCAATGCGGAGAAAAAGTTTCCGCCGGAATGGATCGTGGACGGGAACCGGATCGCGGATGAATTTTTCACCTACGCCGGTCCGCTGATGGGCGGGAATTTCCCGGAGTTCGCGCTGCTGAGATAAGAGCAAACCAGATAAGATCACGGAAAGAGAGGCATTATGAAGCATATATTATTGAATTTAAAACGCTTTGACGTGCCGGCGGAGCTGGGCGGCGTGAACCGCCTGGCCCCGGTGGCGGAATGGGGCAGGACCATCGTGGAGAGCACCCAGGATGCGCTGAAGCAGTATGATCCTGCGGAGGCGGAATTCATGCAGTTTTTGCCGGAGGCCCATCTGCTGTCGGCGGCCGCGGCGCTTGAGAAAGACAGCCCGGTCATTTTGGGCAGCCAGGGCGTATTCCGCGAGAATACGGCAGTCGGCGGCAATTTCGGCGCGTTTACAACGAACCGGCCGGCTTCCATTGTGAAAGCGCTGGGCTGCGGGGCAACGCTGATCGGCCACTGCGAGGAGCGCAGCGACAAGAAAGGGATCCTGGCGGAAGCGGGAGTGACGGATATGCCGGCGGTGAACCGTCTGCTGAATCAGGAGATCCGATGTGCTGTGTCGGCGGGACTGAAGGTAGTCTACTGCATCGGCGAGACCAGCGAGGAGCAGCCCCGGTGGCAGCAGGTGCTGGGCGAGCAGCTAAGCGTAGGCCTGGACGGCGTGGACAAGTCCCGGGTGGTCGTCGCTTATGAGCCGGTCTGGAGCATCGGCCCCGGCAAGACGCCCGCGGGCAGGGATTATATTACGATGATCGCCCGGTTTGTGAAGGAGCAGACCGGCGGGATGGACGTGGTGTACGGCGGCGGCCTGAAAGCCGACAACGCCGCCATGCTGGCGTCCATCGGGGAGATCGACGGCGGTTTGATCGCCCTGACCCGGTTTACGGGCGAGATCGGTTTCTATCCGGATGAATATCTGGAGATCATCCGGCTGTATATGGGCAAATAAACGGCTGCATGACAGCCGGCCGTATCATGGCTGGCCGGGGGATGCCGGGCGAGGCAGTCCCGGGCCCCGGCTCCCGCGCGCGGAGGAAGTCCCTCTGCGTGCGGGAGGGCGAGCCGTACGGCAGGCGGGAAATGCGGCTCCCGACGGAACAGAAAGAAGAGGAAGACAGTTATGAAGCATGACTATTATTATTATACGAAAGAGCAGCTGCTTGCCGCGCCGAAGATTCCGATTGAGGTTCTGGCAGACAATGCGGCCGTGTTTCAGGCGATCGCCCGCGAGATGGCGGACGAGATCAAGCGGAAGAACGCCCTGGGAGAAAGGACGGTGTTCATCTGCCCCGTCGGTCCTGTGGGACAGTATCCGTATTTCGTGGAGATCGTGAACCGGGAGCGGATCAGCCTGAAGCATGTGTGGTTTATCAATATGGATGAGTACCTGACCGATGACCGGCACTGGATCGATCCGTCGGAGAAGCTGAGCTTCCGCGGATTTATGAACCGGTCCGTGTATACGCAGATCGATCCGGAGCTGGTCATGCCTCCGCAGCAGCGGATCTTTCCGGATCCGGAGGATGTGGGGTATGTGCCGGAAACGATTGAAAAGCTGGGCGGCGTGGACATCTGCTTCGGCGGCATCGGGATCAACGGCCATCTGGCCTTTAACGAGGCGCAGGATGAACTGACGCCGGAGGAATTCAAGGCGCTGAAGACCCGCGTGCTCGCGATCACCCGGGAGACCAGGACCGCCAACGCCATCGGGGATCTGAACGGTGCGCTGGACGATATGCCCCATTACTGCGTGACCGTCGGTATGCATGAGATCTACCATGCCGGAAAAATACGCCTGGGATGCTTCCGCGACTGGCACCGCAGCGCGGTCCGTCACGCGGCTTACGGAGAGGTCTCAGCCCATTTTCCGGCGACGCTTCTGCAGGACCACCCGGACGCGAAGATCCGGATCACGGAGTTTGTGGCAAATTTGCCGGAATAGGGTGAAAAGCTGCATATTTTCTTTCGGATGAAAGGTAAAAACTGCCGAAAATTTATTTTTCTCTTGCAAACCGACAGGGATATATGCTAAAGTATCAGAAAGAAAGCAATGGAATGAAAGCGCAGAAGTCAAGGAGGAAAATCGGATGAAGAAACGCAGGCAGGCGGTCGCGGATATGGTGAATCAGTTGGGAGAAGTCAGTCTGGCCCAATTAAAAGCGGCTTTTCCGGACGTTTCGGAAGTAACGCTCCGGACGGATCTGAGAGCGCTGGACGAGGAACGCCAGATCGTGCGGATCCACGGAGGGGCCAGATCCATTTCTACCGTTGCCGGCAATATCAACGATTTCTTCTCCAGGTCCAATCTGCACGTGCCTGAGAAAAAGCAGATTGCCGCCAAGGCTGCGTCGCTGATCCAGCCTTACGATTCGATCTTTATCTCCGCCGGTTCCACCTGTGCGGAGCTGGCGAGAAATCTGCCGGCCTGTCCGCTTTTCGTGTTTACGGACAGCATCGGCGCGCTGGTGGAGATCCCCCGGCACGAAGAGATCGTGGCGGAGGTGTTCGGCGGGCGTTTCGATTACAACACCATGCGCGTTTACGGTTCGCAGATCGCGCAGGTGATGGATTCGATCCATTTTCACACCGCCTTTTTCGGGACCTCCGGCTTTCATCCCAAGTACGGCTTCGGCTATCTGTCCATTGACATGACGGACGCGCTGAGCAAGATCATCGAGCGTTCGGAGAAGGTGGTCATCCTGATGGACTCCTCGAAGGTCAATTATACGGCGTTTCCGCGGATCCTTTCCATGGAGAAGGTCGATATCGTCGTTACGGACGATCAGCTCGAAGAGGAGACGGTTTCGGTTCTGAAATCGAAAGGGATCACCGTTATATAGAAACCCGCCGGGCAGGCGGATGCGACAGCAAAAAATACAGAGCCCGTAAATCTGTGCCGCGGCCGGCGCTGCAGATTTGCGGGCTTTTGATTTTGCATGCTCAAAAAATCCCGGTTTCCGGAATCCCGAAGGCAGCAGGGGACATGGGGAGCAATTTTTGAAAAAGAAACACAAAACTTTCGAAATGAAAATATTTTTCTGCCACTTCGTAAAAATCTATTGACTTTCGTTTATAAAATATTTATAATCAAACTGTAACAAAATATAAAAACAATTCATCAAAACAAAAGAAAAGATCGGCGCCGATGGAAGACTGTCAGCCAGAAATTTATGTTTCGAACGGGATGGAGAGCGCGGACCGGCAGCGGAACGGACCGAAACTGACAGCGGATCGGAACAGACGGTGATTTTGCAGGCGCGTCCTGCCCAACCGGGATGTATGTGCAGACAGGAGGAAGGAACCATGATTTATACCGTGACGCTGAATCCCGCCATTGATAAAACGGTGGAGATTCCGTCCTTTACCGTGGACGCGGTGAATCGTATCACCCGGATACAGGAAGATCCGGGAGGAAAAGGAATTAACGTTTCGAAAGTGATCGAAAGCCTGGGAGGAGACAGCGTGGCGTATGCCCTGCTGGGAGGAGACGCAGGAGAGAAGCTGCTGAAGCTGCTGTCCGGTTCCCGGTTCCCGGTGAAGAGCATCCGGACGGACCGGGCGACCAGGACCAACATGAAGGTGGTGGATCCGGTGCTGCATACCAACACGGACATCAACGAGCCGGGCGGTTATCCGGGCGATCAGGCGATCGCGGAACTGACGCAGGATCTGGAGGAGAGACTGAAAGAAGGAGATATCCTGGTGCTTTCGGGAAGCGTTCCCGCCGGGGTGAACAAGGAGATCTACAGGGAACTGGCCCGGATGGGGAAGGAACGGGGCGCGAGGGTATTTCTGGACGCGGACGGTCCTCTGTTTTGCGAGGGCCTGAAGGCGGCTCCGTATCTGGTGAAGCCCAATCAATATGAGCTGGCGCAGTATTTCGGCAGGCCGCTTGAGACGGAAGAGGAACTTTTGGAGGCTGGCAGGGAGCTTCTTAAAAAGGGCATAAGCGTGGTGCTGATCTCTCTGGGCGGCGACGGAGCGATCATGTGCCGCGGCGGCGGATACATACGGGCGGAAAGCTTGTCCGTCCCGGTGGCCAGCACGGTAGGGGCCGGCGATTCCATGGTAGCCGCGTTCGCTTATGGAATGGATCAGGGAATGGATTTTGAAAGCGCGTTTCGCCTGTCTGTGGCGGCCGGTTCGGCGGCCGTTACCTGCTCGGGATCCCAGGCGCCTGCGTTGGAGCTGGTGCGGGAACTGTACGGGCAGGTGAAGCTGCGCGGAGGGAATGAGTGAGTATGGATCAGGAGGATGGAGAATGAAAGCAAAAGCGGTGCGCCTTCACGGCGCGAAGGATCTGCGGCTGGATGAGTTTGAACTGCCGGAGATCAGGGACGACGAGATTCTGGTGAAGGTGGTGTCGGACAGTATCTGCATGTCCACCTACAAATGCGCGATCCTGGGGAAAAAGCATAAACGGGTGCCGGAGAACGTGGACACGCATCCGGTGATCATGGGACATGAATTTGCCGGGGACATCGTGAAAGTGGGCAAACTGCACCAGGATAAATTCAAACCCGGCATGAAATTTGCCCAGCAGCCTGCGCTGAATTATAAGGGCAGCATGGCCTCGCCGGGTTATTCCTATGAATTTTTCGGCGGAGATACGACCTACTGCGTGATCCCGCCGGAGGTCATGGAGCTGGGCTGCCTGATGGAATACACCGGAGAGGGGTATTATGAAGCGTCTCTGGCGGAGCCGATGTCCTGCAATATCGGCGCGTTCCACGCCTGTTACCACACAAAGATGGGCAGCTACCGTCACGAGATGGGCGCGAAGAAGAATGAGGCGATGGCGCTTCTGGCCGCCGCGGGTCCCATGGGGCTGGGCGCGCTGGACTACGCGCTTCACGGACCGTATCAGCCGCGGCTTCTGGTGGTGGCGGATATCAACGAAGACCGGCTGGAGAGAGCGAAAAAACTGTTTCCGCCGGAGGAGGCGCAGAAAGACGGCGTGCGCCTGGAATTTGTCAATACGGCGAAGCTGGAGAATCCGGCGGAGTACCTGAAGGAACTGAACCAGGGAAAAGGGTATGACGATGTGTTTGCCTACGCGCCGGTGGAGACAGTGGTGGAGCTGGCCTCCGCCATCCTGGGCCGGGACGGCTGCCTGAATTTCTTCGCGGGGCCGACGGACACGGAGTTTTCCGCGAAGATCAATATGTACGATATCCACTACAATTCGGCCCATGTCATGGGAACGACCGGAGGGAATACGGACGACATCAAGGAATCCCTGGCATTATCGGCGGAAGGGAAAATCAACCCGGCAGTCATGGTCACCCATGTGGGAGGTCTGGACGCGGCCGCCGAGACGACGCTGGAACTGCCCGGGATCCCGGGCGGGAAGAAGCTGATCTACACGCACATCCAGATGCCGCTGACGGCGATCGAGGATTTCGGGACGCTGGGAGAAACGGATGAACGGTTCGCGAAACTGGCGGAAATCTGCGGGGAGAACCAGGGCCTCTGGTGCGCGGAAGCAGAGAAATACCTGCTTGAAAACTGGGAAAACATAGACTGAGCATGGAAACTTCTGAAAAAATGCGGGCGGTCGTTTTCGACATGGACGGGCTGATGTTTGATACGGAGGCCATATCCATGAAGGCCTGGGATTATGCCGGAGAGAAGCTGGGCATAGGGAAGTGCGGGCATATAGCGGTCCTGCTTTTGGGGACCAGCCGGGAACTGAAAGAGCAGATTCTCCGTGAAGAATTTAACGGCCGGTATTGCTGGAATGATTTCGCAGTCTATTTAAAGGAATTCCGGCGGCAGTACTACATGACCCACGAGCTGCCGGTGAAGAAAGGGTTATACAGACTTCTGGATTATCTCCGGAGAGAGCATTATAAAATGGCCGTCGCCTCCGCCACGCCGCAGCGGGGGGTGGAGGCCAATCTGGAGAAAGCGGGAGTCAGAAGCTATTTCGACGCGGTGGTCGGAGGAGACATGATCGCGGCCTCGAAACCGGCTCCCGACGTTTATCTGAAGGCCTGCGGGCTGCTGGGAGAGGAACCGCAGCGCTGCTGCGCGCTGGAGGATTCCCGATATGGGCTGCACGCCGCTCACAGAGCCGGCTGCCGCGTCTTCATGATTCCGGATCTTTGGCGGCCGGACGAGGAAGTAAAAGGATTCGTTTCCGGGATCTTCGCGGATCTGGACAGTTTCAGGGAGTACCTGATTTTTGCGGAAAAAAGGAACCGATGGCAGGGAAAGGAGAAGGTAAAAATGAAAAGCGCGGTGTTTTACGGAAAGCACGATCTGCGGATCGAGGAAAGTCCCATCCCGGAGGTGGGGCCGCGGGACGTGCTGATTCAGGTAAAAGCGTGCGGGGTATGCGGAACCGACGTACATATTTATGAAGGCGATCAGGGCGCGGCGGATGTGACGCCCCCCACGATCCTGGGCCATGAGTTTTCCGGCGTGATCGTGGAAACCGGCGCGGAGGTGAAAAATTATAAAGCGGGGGACCGCGTCTGCATCGATCCGAACCGTTACTGCGGCGCCTGCGATCCCTGCAGGAACGGAACGGCCCATTTCTGCGAGCATATGATCGGATATGGGACGACGGTGAACGGAGGGTTCGCGGAATACTGCGCGGTGGACGAGCGCCAGGTGTACCTCCTGGGAGAGCATACCACGTTTGAGCAGGGGGCCATGACGGAACCGACAGCCTGCTGCCTGCATGGGATCGATCTCTGCGGGATCCGGCCCGGCCATCAGGTTGTGGTGATCGGCGGCGGTATGATCGGCCTGCTGATGCTGCAGCTGGCCCGGCTGGCCGGCGCGGCGAAAACGGCTCTGCTGGAACCGGTGGAGAATAAACGCCGGGTAGGGAAAGCGCTGGGAGCCGACGTCTGCATCGATCCCATCGGGCAGGATGTGAAAGCGGAGCTGAAGAAGGCAGGTTTTACCTGGGTCAATACGGTGATCGAATGTGTAGGGCGGACTTCCACCATGGAACAGGCGATCGAACTGGCGGACCATCAGGCGGTTGTGATGCTGTTTGGCCTGACCAGGCCGGACGACACGATTCTGCTGAAACCTTTTGAGGTATTCAGAAAAGAACTGGTCCTGAAAGCTTCCTATATCAATCCTTACACGCAGAAGCGCGCGCTGGACCTGATCGATTCCGGACGCCTGGACGTGTCGGGCATGGTGTATGAGGTATGCGGCCTGGACCGGCTGGAGGCGGTTCTCAGCGATCCGGCGCTTCGGGCCAAGGGGAAATTTATTATTTCTCCGGAAAAATAAACGCGGACGCGCGGTTTGTTCCGGCCCCGGAACGGCGCGCCGCACCGCACATTTTCCCGCGTTTGTCAGCAGGATCTTGAAAAAGGCGGGGGAATGGATAAACAAGGCGTTTCAGAAACCGTATAAAACAAGGCTTTGAGATTCCGAGAGTTTATGACAAAGAAAAAGGAGGCAGAATAAAATGCGTCTGGGAATCAATACCGGGATTGTGAGCGCGGCGGAGGCCGCTCCCCATATGGAGGAGGCGGAGGTAGTCCGCAGGCTCCATGATTACAGGTTTACTTCAATGGATTTTTCTTTAGGCAATACTGCAAGTCCGAAGCACATACTCCAGGCGGACGACTGGCAGGAGCGGGCGGACCGCGCCGCGGATGCGGCCGCCAAATACGGCATGTGTTTTTCGCAGGTACATCTTCCGTTCCACAAGCACGGATCGGTGGCCCTGGATCCCCGCTTTGCGGAGCCGGGTTTTGCGGAATATTATGACGAATGTACCCGCCGGGCGTACAGGATCGCCGCAATGGTGGGCGCTCCCTGGGCCGTGTTCCATTGCCTGGACAGCGTCAGTGTGAGGATGGACCGCAGGGAGGCGTTTACACGCAACCATGAATATTTTGACGCTTTTGTCGAGTTCGGGCTTCAAAACGGCGTCGGCACCGCATTTGAAAACATGATCCGCGTCAATCCTACGACCAATCCCCGGCCCCGGTACACCGAGGAGGCGGAGGAGCTGATCGAGTATGTGGACAGCTATCAGGAGCCGATGGTCGGGATCTGCTGGGATTTCGGACATGCGCATCTGGCGCGGGTGGATCAGCCCTCCGCCCTCCGGACGATCGGCAAGCGTCTGAAATGCGTGCATGTGGATGACAATCTGGGCTCCTTCGACGATCACCTCCTTCCGTTTTTCGGGAAGATACAGTGGCAGGAGATCATGCCGGTCCTGGCGGAGATCGGCTACGCCGGGGAATGTTCGCTGGAGATCAAAAAGATTTCCCCGCACGCGCCGGAAGGGCTGCAGGAAACCTTCCTGTGCACGGCCAGCTTATGCTGCCGCTGCCTGCGGGATTTCTATGAAAACGCGGCCGCCGGGCTCCTGGAGAAATGAAAGAAAAGCTCCAAAGAGGAAGATATTGGGGAAATATAAAAATCACACAAAAAATGTACTTTCGAAACGAAAATAATAATAATTTTTACGAAAGAAAATTCAGAAATATATTGACAAAACAGTGAAAAAGTGATATATATAAAACATAAATCCATCGAAACAATATCACTTGTTATAAAAAGAAAGGGAGTGGTCGCCAAAAAGGGGAGACAATATTTCGATTTGGAAACAGAGTGGGAGGCAGGGAAAATACAGAAGGGAACCGGCCGGAGCCGGGATGGTATTTTTCGGCAGGAATGGCGGAGGCAGCAAAGCCCCGCGAAAGCAATGTAAGAGAAATATGGTATGGGATAGGACCGAAGTATTTTAAAAGGAGGAAATTATTCATGAAAAAACGAGGCTTATGGGCACTGGTATTGTCGGCGGCGATGATCGCGACGACGCTGGCCGGATGCGGCGGCGGGGGGGGCAACTCAGACGACGGCTGCCGGATCGACGACGGCAGCGGCGACTACGAAAGCGGCATCCAATAATACGACAACGACGGCGGCTGCCGGGACGGAAGCTGCGGCGACGACTGCAGCGGCGGCGAACTCCGGCGAGGTTCCCACGATCGTGATTTTCAATAACTGGAGCACGAAAGTCCCGGGCGATAAGGAAGCTTACGAGGACGTGCAGAACTACATATTGGAAAACCTGGGGATTAAAGTAGAAGTCATCATGGCTCCGACCAACGGTTCGGAAGCGGCGCAGAAGCTGAGCACGATGCTGGCGAGCGGCGAGCAGCTGGATATCTGGTGGGGCTCCTGGGAAGATTACTATAAAGACGGGATCATTCTTCCGATCAACCAGTACCTGGAGTCTCCCGACGCGCAGCCGATCAAGGATGCCTGGGATCCCTCCAACGGCTGGATGAACACGACCGACAACGAGGGCAACATCTGGGCGATCCCGAGGATGCCGATGCTGCAGGGCAGCCCGATCTTCGTCAGGAACGACTGGCTGGATCTGCTGGGAATGGAGCAGCCCAAGAATTTTGACGAGCTGAACAAGTACCTGTACGCGATCAAGGAACTGGATCCTTACGGGAACGGCGAGACGATCCCGCTGCTGCTGCAGGGCGGCGGCAACCCGGTGGCCAACACGGCGGCGTGCCTGCTGGGCGGCTACACGAAATACGGCCAGGGACGTTTCGTGGACGAGACGGACGGCAAGGTGAAGCCTGAGTATCTGGCGGACGGCTATGTGGATTTCATCAAGCAGATGCACCAGTGGTACGTGGACGGAATCATCCATAAAGAGTTTATGACCCATGCGACGACGGATGTGAAGGAACTGGCGTCCAGCGGAAGAGTCGCGGCGACGGCCGTCTGGTATTCCCGTATCGTGGGCCAGGATCTGACTCTGAAGGAGATCGTGGATCTGGATACGAGCAAGCATGATTACGTTCTGGGCTGGAACCGCGAGGGTGTGATCGGACCCAACGGACAGTATATGCAGTGCCGTTACCTGGGCAACCGCCAGGGACAGCTGATCAGCAGCAAGTGCAAGAACCCGGAAGCGGCGATCAAATTTACCGCCTGGGCCTATGAACCCGACAACCAGAGGATCCTCAAGTACGGTCTGGAAGGAAAGTACTGGGAGTGGGATCCCAACGTAGAGAACGCCAGGGAGCTGGGAGCCGTCAGAAAGATCGAGGGCGCTCCGGCGTACAACCGAGAATTTGACGTCGCGTTAGGGCCGGAAGCCGAGAGACGCGAGATCATTTACAACGAGGACGGCATCCGGAACATGGCGAACATCTGGCTGTGCGAGGATACGGCGGACGTATCGATCACCACGTACAACCCGGTAGAGGGAGAGACGGTATTCGATACCCTGACCCTGGACGACGTAGCTCCGATGGGCGACGTGAATACCTATTTCTGCGAGGAGATTGCGAAGTTTGTCAAGGGCGACCGCTCGTTCGATACATGGGATGCTTTTATTCAGGATCTGTATGATCTGGGACTGGACGCTTATATCGAGGAGTGCACGAGGCAGTACAACGAGCTCCACAAATAAGCTTCGATTTTAAATCGTTTTCCTCCGGCTGGGATGGGAAACGCAGAACAGTATGATTGTGCTGGAAAGCCCGGTTAGGGCTGGATACTGTAACAGGTATGCAGGCCGGTCCCTGACTGGGCTTTCCGGATAAATGGGAATGGTTTCTGCTTGAATAAACGCGCGGGGCAGCGGAACAAGGGACCCTGCAAAACGATTGGATACCGGTTGATCCGGAGTTAGGGGGCAGTCAATGTATATCAGCGTACAGAGCGGCGGCATCGTCCCGGAATGGAACGACATGGAGGCAGGCTACAGGATGATCCGGGAGGCCGGGTTCGACGGGATCGACTGGAACCTGGACCATGCGTGGGACAGGGTGCAGGTCAAGAAGGGACAGATGGGGTACTGCATCTTCCAGGAGCCCCTGGAAAAGGTGCATGAATACTATGCGCAGGAGCTTGCAATCATCCGGAAGAACGGACTGAAGCTGCTGCAGGCCCACGCTCCGTTTCCGGCCTATGTCAAGGGCGCGGACGGGTTTGTCGACTGGGCCATCGCGATCTATAAGCAGTGCATCCGTTTCTGCGGCAGCATCGGGCTGAAATATCTGGTCATACACGGGATTTCGCTGGCGCTGGACGACGAGACCCAGTCCCCGGCGACGGTCCGCGAGCTGAATCTCCACCTCTATGAGAGCCTGATTCCGGTTCTGCAGGAGACCGATGTGGTCGTCTGCCTGGAGAATCTGTTTACGAATTATCAGGGCAATATGATCGAGGGGGTCTGTTCGGACCCGGATGAGGCGGTATGGTATATCGACCATCTGAACGGGCTGGCGGGAAAGGAGTGCTTCGGTATCTGCGTGGATACGGGCCATCTGAACCTGCTGGGCAAAAATATAGGCGTGTATATCCGGAAACTGGGAAGCAGGGTGAAAGCGCTGCACCTGCATGACAACGAAGGAACGAAAGACAGTCATCTCGCGCCTTATACCGGCAATATACGGTGGAAAGACGTGACAGAGGCGCTGGCGGAGATCGGTTATACGGGTTCTCTGAATTTTGAGACCTTCCGCCATGTGACGCCGTCGAGAGTGGACGCGGAGGCCGTGCCGGCTATCCTGCGTATGATTTATGAAATCGGCGCGGCGTTCAGGGACAGGATCGAGCATCCCTGACGGCCGTTGGATAAGCGAATTGGGAATGGTTTTTGATAAAGCTGATTTTGAATTGCGATTTTTATAGGGGAAAATAAAATGGTAAATGAGAAAAAGAGATCCATATGGTATTATCTGAAAAGAGACCGCTTCATTTACTGCCTGTTGATTCCGGGCATCCTGTATTACCTGATCTTTCACTATCTGCCCATGCTGGGAGTCATCATAGCGTTTAAGGATTATAAGCCGTTTTTCGGGCTGCAGGGTATTTTTACGTCTCAGTGGGTGGGATTCAAGCATTTCATGAAGTTCTTCCGCTCGGCCTACTGCATGAGACTGATCAAAAACACGCTGCTGATCAGTATCTACAGCCTGCTCTGGGGGTTCCCGATCCCCATCATCCTGGCGCTTCTGATCAATGAGGTAAGGGGCAATCTCTTTAAGCGGAGCGTGCAGACGATCTCCTATCTGCCGCACTTTTTGTCGGCGGTTATCGTGTGCGGCATCATCCGCAACATGGTATCGGTGGACGGCGGTCTGGTCAACGCGATCGTGAAAGCGTTCGGGGGCACTCCGGTTTCTTTCCTTTCGGAGCCTCAATACTTCCGGACGATCTACATCGCCTCCGGCATCTGGTCCGGCATGGGCTGGGCGAGTATCATTTATATTGCGGCCATGGCGGGTCTCGACCAGGAGCTTTATGACGCGGCGAAGGTAGACGGGGCCGGCGTGCTGAAGCGGATGTGGCATATCACGATCCCCGGGATCATGCCGGTAATCTGTCTGAGACTGATCCTGCAGATCGGCGAGCTGATGAGCGTAGGGTCCGGCAAGATCCTGCTGCTCTATAACTCTCAGATCTATTCGACCGCGGACGTGATCAGCACGTATGTGTACCGGGAAGGCGTAGGGAAAATGAACTTTTCGTTCGCAACTGCCATCGGACTGTTTGAATCGATCGTAAGCCTGATTCTGGTGGTGGGTTCCAATGCGGTTGTGAAGAAGCTGGGACAGGAGGGGATCTGGTGAAAAGGAACAAAAAATACATATCCGGGGAGAATGTGTTTCAGGTTGTCGATGTGCTCCTTCTGACCCTGGTCTCGCTGATTATCATTATACCGGTATTCTCCGTGGTCATGACCTCGTTTGTCAGCCAGTCGGAGATCGCCAGGCGGGGCTCGTTTATCCTGATCCCGGAGAAGTTCGACTTTACGGCGTTTCGGATGCTGTGGAGCGGCCGCAAGAGCATTATCCGCGCCTACAGCAATACGATGTACCGCGTGCTTTTGGGAACTTCCCTCCAGATGCTGATGACGATCTCGTTCGCCTACGGCCTGTCAAGGAGGAACCTGAAAGGGAGAAGCCTGATCACGAAGTACGTGGTGGTCACGATGCTTTTTTCAGGCGGTATGATCCCGGGCTTTTTGCTGGTACAGCTGCTGGGATTGTATAATACGCGGCTGAGTATGATCCTGCCGGGCCTTATGAGCACCTGGAACATGCTGGTCATGCGGAATTTCTTTATGGCGATCCCGTCGAGCCTGGAAGAGGCGGCGATCATCGACGGGGCCAACGATGTGCAGATCCTGACGAAAGTCGTGCTGCCGCTGTCAAAGGCTACGATTGCGACGATCGCCCTGTTCTACGCGGTGGGACACTGGAACGCGTGGTTTGACGCGATGCTCTATATCAACGACGTATCCAAGATGCCGATGCAGAACCTGCTGCGTAATATCATCACGGCTACCAGCGGGATCAGCGATTTGGAGATGGATATGACGCTGGTGGAGACCACTCCGCCGACGATCGCGATGCAGTCGGCGGTCATCGTGATCTCCACGCTGCCGATCATCTGCGTATATCCGTTCGTCCAGAAATATTTTGTAAAGGGCGTTATGGTAGGAAGTATCAAGGGATAAAACAAGCGGCCGCGCCGGCGCGGATCAGACCCGCGCCGGGCGGCAAAGGGAATGGTTTTACTTATCAGGGTGAGGAGAATCTATGAGAGACAAAAAATTGGCGGTACTTTTGGCGTCGGCGTCCCTGCTGCTGTATGCGTGCGGCGGGAAAGGACCGGCGGCGCCCGAAACGACGGCGGCTGTTCCTGCGACAGAGGAGACAGTACTCCAGGAGGAGACGACGGCGGCGGTCGTGGAATCCTCTTCTGCGGAGGAAGAGACCACGGAAGCGGCCCCGGCCGGGCCGGAGCTGGCGGCGGACAGCATTTTAGCGCCTCTGCCGGTTTGCGGGGAGGCCGGGTATGTCGGGTGGAAAAATATGGGCGAGGGAGCGGAGATGCTGGTCTATGAGGATACCGGCGACGGCAGCTTCCGCGCGTATGAAGAAAAACTGTCGAACGCAGGCTTTGAAGAATATGACGATAATGAAATGGCAGGGAATCTGTTTTCCACCTGGACGGACGGGGAAACGACGGTCAGTCTGCTCTATATGCCGGATTACGATTCGTTCCGGATCGTGGCGGAGCCCGCGGGCACGCTGCCTCCGAGAGAGGAAGACAACCCGCCCTACGAGAAGGTCTGCGAGCCTTTGATGCAGATGATCTCGCCCAATTACAACAAGGCCCAGAAAGGCGGGCTGTGCCTCCTGTTCCGGCTGTCCGACGGCAGCTTCATCATTGTCGACGGCGGTTTCAACGTGGAGGAATGCGGGGACGCGCTTTATAATGAGCTGAAAGAGCTGGCGCCGGACCCGGAGCATATCGTGATCGCGGCCTGGTTTCTGACCCACGCCCATTCCGACCACTGCGGAGCGTTCAAGGCCTTTGCCGTGAAGTATGCGGATCAGGTGACGCTGGAAACCTGCGTTTACAATTATCCGTCCGACGAGGGAGAGGTAATGGAGTTTGTGGCCAGCCGCGTGAAAGCGCTGGACCAGTGCCTGGCGATGTACGACGGCGTGAAGACGATCGAGACGCACCAGGGCCAGAGATTTTATATCCGGGACGCGGTGGTCGAGATGCTCTACACCTGGGAGCAGCTGATGCCCTATGACAGGGAGATCGCGGATTTTAACGACACGTCCCTGGTGTTCTCCGTGGAACTGGGCGGAGAGAAGGTCATGGTGCTGGGCGACTGCGGAACCCTGGCTTCGCCGGTGGTGGAAGAGCTGTATAAGGATTATCTGAAATCTGACATCATACAGGTGGCGCACCACGGCAGCTGGGGAGCGACAGAAGGACTGAACCGCTATATCGGCGCGCGGGTCGCCTTGTGGCCGACGACCGACCAGAGAGCGGCGACGCAGCTGAAACGGTCCTATTCGGAGCCGCTGACCCATGCGGAGCATATGTATGTGGCGCATACCTATGTATTTACGCTGCCGCTGCCGTTCGATCCGGACAAGGTGGTTCAGAAAGAGATCTTTAAATGATGAAAGGATTATGATACGGGTTTAGCGGTACGGCGGCATGGCTGCGCGCGGAACCCGCAGAAAATGGGGAAACGGCTGGCGGCTTTGTCAGAAAAACAGCCGCCATGCCGTTTTTGCAGGTCGGAGTTGAGAAACGGGGCTTACGGGAATCAGGAGAGGGACAGGATGAATAGACGATGGGCGGCACTTACAATGGCGCTGACCCTGCTGCTCGGCGCGTGCGGCGGGCAGCAGACGGCGCAGACGGCGGAAACAGGGGAGACAACGGTAGCTGAAATAACGGTCGGGACGACAGCCGGGGCGGCAGCTGGGACGACAGCTGGGACAACAGTTGAGACGGCAGCCGGGGCGACCGAGGCGGTTCCGCCTGCGGAGAACGCGGCCGGCGCGCCCGCGGAAGAAACCGCCGCGGAGGCGTCCGGACCGGAGCTGGCGGCGGACAGCATATTGAGATCCCTGCCGGCCTGTGAACAGGCTGTTTACGCGGGATGGCGGGAAATGGGAGACGGAGCGGAAATGCTGGTCTATGAGGACAGCGCCGCGGAAAGCTTCCATCATTATGAAGAGCAGCTGGCGGGCGCGGGCTTTGAGAAGTACGACGGCAGTGAAATGGCGGGAAATCTGTATTCGACCTGGACGGACGGCGAAACGACGGCCAGCCTGATCTATATGCCGGAATACGGTTCGTTCCGGATCGTGGCGGAGTCTGCGGGAGAACTGGCGCCGCGGGAAGAGGACAATCCGGCCTATGAGACGGTCTGCGAACCGCTGATGGAGATGGTTTCCGTGAATTTCAACGGAGGCAAGTCGAACGGGATGTGCTTCCTTTACCGCCTCTCCGACGGCAGCTTTATCCTGGTGGACGGCGGGTTCAATCAGGAGCCCTGCGCGGACGCGATCTATAACGAGATGAAGAAGCTGGCTCCCGACCCGGAGCATATCGTGATCGCCGCATGGTTCATGACCCATTCCCATCCGGATCATTACGCGGTGTTCAAAAAGTTCTCGCAGAAATACGCCGGACAGGTGACGCTGGAGTCCTGCGTGTATAATTATCCGGCTGCGGAAGACGGAAATGTGGAGACGGTGGAGAAAGGCGTGAAAGCCATGACCGAACATCTGCCGCTGTACGGGGACAAGAAAGTGATCGAGGCCCATCCGGGTCAGAGATATTATATCCGGGACGCGGTCATCGAGATGCTTTACACCTGGGAGCAGCTGGTCCCCTATGACAAAGTGGTCGCGGAGTTTAACGATACGTCGCTGGTATTCAGTATCGAGCTGGGCGGCGAGAAGATCATGCAGCTGGGCGACTGCGGGACCTCGGCTTCCGTGGTCGTGGAAACGATGTATAAGGATTACCTGAAGTCCGATATTATGCAGGTGGCCCATCACGGCCTCCTGGGGGCGTCGGAGGGGCTGAATACGTATATTGCCGCGGAGGTGGCGTGCTGGCCGACGACGCAGTACGGAATGGAGCAAAGGGCGGGAAATACCTACAACAAACCGCTGAAAAACGCTGCCTACACCTATGTGGCAGGCGACTGCGCGGTCAGAATCCCGCTGCCGTTTGATCCGGAGCAGGTAGTTCAGGAACCCATTTATTTCCGCTGACAGGCCGAAGCCGCGCAGGAAGCGGACGCGGCGGCAGGTCCGGAGTAAACATTCAGAGAAAACAAGGAGGAGATCATTATGGAACTGAAAGGAAAGAAGATTGTTTTTCTGGGAGACAGCATTACCGAGGGAAATGGGGCCTCGTCGGTGGAGCATACCTACTGGAACGAGGTGGCGCGCCGCACCGGGGCGGAATGTTACGGCTACGGGATCAGCGGCACCCGCATCGCGATCCAGCACCAGGTGCCGTCGCCGAACCCGCGGTTCGATTTGTACTTTGGGTCCCGCGTGGAGGAAATGCGTCCGGACGCGGACGTGGTCGTGGTATTCGGCGGCACCAATGATTTCGGCCACGGAGACGCGCCGCTGGGGGATATGGAGAGCCGGGAGGAAGAAACGTTTTACGGTGCGCTGCATATGCTGCTGACGAAGCTGATCAATAAGTACCCGGAGGCCCAGATCGTGGTCATGACGCCGCTGCACCGTCTGAACGAGGACGACGCGAGATTTTCATCGAGAAGCATCCGGCGCGTAGGGAAACTGGAACTGTATGTGAACGTGATCCAGCAGGTGGCGGCGTTCTATGGGGTGCCGGTGCTGGATCTGTACCGGACCAGCGGGCTCCAGCCTCGGGTGCCGGTGCTGAAGGAGAAATATATGCCGGACGGACTGCATCCCAACGATGCCGGGCATATCCGGATCGCAGAGAAGCTGATCGGCTTTCTGGGGACGCTGTAAGACCGCGGCCGGATGTCCGCCGCAGGAGCGCAGCGGGCGGAGAAAGCGAGGATACCCGAAAGGAGAAACGGAGTGCGCCGGCAGCGGGCCCGAAGAGAAGGCGGCTGCAGTTGCGGCGCGGGACGGCCCCGGAACGAAAGAAAACGTTCTTTCGTTCCGGGGTTTTGGCTGTCAGTCCTTTTTGCGGACAGGTACGCTGTACGTTTTTACGGAATATGGGAGCGGCATTGTGCAATTTGAAGAACCTTTTGCACGGTTTTGAGTATTTGCCTTGCAGTTCGACGATTTTTGCGAATTTAATTGTAATTTTCTGTAAAACGATGTAATATAAGGGCGTAGGTTACTGTTTTTTTCACTCATCCAGGAGGAAAAACGATGGGAAAGAATGAGGGTATTTTAGAGAAATGGTTTGGTTTGAAGAAGAACCACACAGACGTTAAGACGGAAGTCATGGCGGGCATCACGACCTTTATGACCATGGCTTACATCCTGGCCGTGAACCCCAGTATTCTGTCCGTGTCCGGTATGGACAGCGGGGCAGTGTTCACCGCCACGGCGCTGGCCGCCATGGTCAGCACGCTTCTGATGGCCCTGCTGGCGAACTATCCGTTCGTGCTGGCGCCGGGCATGGGCTTAAACGCCTACTTTACGTATACGGTGGTCATGGGCATGGGCTTTTCCTGGGAAATGGCGCTGGCGGCCGTATTTGTGGAGGGCCTGATCTTCATCGTGCTGTCGCTGACCAATGTGCGCGAAGCGATTTTCAACGCGATCCCCATGAACCTGAAACATGCGGTGTCCGTGGGCATCGGTCTGTTCATCGCGTTCATCGGCCTGCAGAACGCGAAGATCGTTGTGGACGGCTCGACGCTGGTGACGCTCTATTCATTCAGCTCGTCCTGGAAATCCGGACTGTTCACGTCGGAGGGCATCACCGTGGTGCTGGCGATTGTCGGCATCCTGCTCACCGGCATCCTGGTAGTCAAAAATGTAAAAGGCAGCATCCTCTGGGGGATTCTGGCGACCTGGATCCTGGGCATGATCTGCCAGCTGGTGGGACTGTACCGTCCGGACGCGGCGGCAGGGTTCTACAGCATGTTCCCGGATTTCTCCGGCGGGTTCGGCATCCGCAGCATGATGCCGACGCTTATGAAAATGGATTTCTCCCGGGTGCTGTCCCTGGATTTTCTGGTGGTGCTGTTCGCGTTCCTGTTTGTGGATATGTTCGATACGCTGGGCACCCTGATCGGCGTGGCTTCCAAGGCGGATATGCTGGATGAGAACGGCAAGCTCCCCCGCATCCGCGGCGCGCTTTTGTCAGACGCCCTGGGCACCTCGATCGGCGCGGTGTTCGGCACCTCTACGACGACGACGTTCGTGGAGAGCGCTTCCGGCGTGGCCGAGGGCGGACGCACCGGCCTGACCGCGGTGGTGGCGGCCCTGCTGTTCGGGCTGTCCCTGTTCCTGTCCCCGATCTTCCTGGCGATCCCGTCCTTTGCCACGGCTCCGGCCCTGGTGATCGTCGGATTCCTGATGATGACTTCCATCACCAAGATCGATTTCAAGGATTATTCCGAGACGGTTCCCTGCTACATCTGCATCATCGCGATGCCGTTCATGTACAGTATCTCGGAAGGAATCGCCCTGGGCGTGATCTCTTACGTGGTCATCAATCTGGTGACCGGGAAAGCGAAAGAGAAGAAGATCAGCCTGCTGATGTATGTTCTGGCGGTCTTTTTCCTGCTGAAGTATGTAGTGATCTGATGATCTGAAAGAAGTAAAAACCGCCCCGATGTCTGCCAGGCATGCGGGGCGGTTTTTTACCCGTTATAAATTTTTCCCGCGTGATTTCCTTGTGCTGCCGCCGGGTTTGTATTATAATGAAAAGAACATGCCGGGAAACCTGCGGGACCGGCAGCGTTAAAGGAGACGGAATATGGAGGCTTTCAAGGAATTTTTCGGCAGGCACAGGGCCCGTGTCCTCTGGACGGCCCTGCTTCTTCTGCATATTTGCTTTATTTACCATAATTCCCTGACGCCGGCGGTGATATCCTCGCAGCAGAGCGGAACGGTTCTGGCACTGGCGAGAGCGATCTTATCCGGTATCGGCCTTCCGGAAGCGTGGCTGACGGAACATATCATCCGAAAGACGGCCCATTTTGCGGAATATGCGCTTCTGGGCTTTCTGCTGTGGAACAGCCTGCGCTGCTATCGGCCGGCAGGACCGCTGTGGACGGCGCTGCAGGCATGGCTGACGGTGCTGATCCCGCTGGTGGACGAGACTCTTCAGCTGGTGACCGAGGGCCGCTCCGGACAGGTGGACGACGTGTGGCTGGACATTGCCGGGGTTTGTTTCGGGACGCTTTTCGCTTTCGCGGTCCGGCAGCTGGGGAGACGGCGGGCAGGCGGCGGGGAAGACTGAGGGAAGGACGGCGCGCCTGTTTTTGTGAGGGCAGAGGAAAGGCGGCGCGGGAGTACGCCGGATGCGGCGAAAACGTTTTGATCCGGGCCTTGTGCGGGCTCTCGTGCGCATCTGCGTGAAAAAAGGGAGGCAGAGCGGGGATGGAAAGAAAAAATATCCGGTTTCTTCTGCAGTATGACGGTTCCCGTTACGACGGCTGGCAGAAGCAGGGCAATACGGAAAATACGATTCAGGGACGGCTGGAGCAGGTGCTGTCCCGCCTGACGGGGGAGCAGGCGGAGGTTTTCGGAGCCGGCAGGACGGACGCCGGCGTGCATGCCCTGGGGCAGGTGGCCAACGCGCATCTGGCCACGGACATGACAGAGCGGGAGATCCTGGATTATGTCAACCGCTACCTGCCGGAGGATATCCTGGCGCTGAAAGCGGACCGTGTCTCCGAGCGGTTTCACAGCCGCCTGAACGCGGTGGGAAAGGTCTATCTTTACCGGATCGATATGGCGGAGAAAAGCCAGGTCTTCCAGCGCAGGTACATTTATACCTTGGGGCAGACGCTGGATACGGAGGCCATGAGCCAGGCGGCCGTGTATCTGACCGGGACCCACGATTTCCGAAGTTTCTGCGCCGGCCGCCAGGTTCGGAAATCCACGGTGAGGACCGTGGAGGAGATCGCGGTATCCTGCGAGGGGACGGTCGTGGAGCTGCGCGTCCGCGGCGACGGCTTCCTATATAATATGGTGCGGATCCTGGCCGGGACGCTGATCGAGGTGGGGCTGGGGAAACGGACGCCGGAGAGCATGACGCAGATTCTGGAGGCGGAAGAACGGGAGGCCGCGGGATTTACGGCCCCGGCCAGAGGACTGTTTCTGGCGGAGGTGCTGTATTGAGGACGAAGCTGTGCCGGTGAAGCGGGAGAGATGAGAAACAGATCGGGGGACTCTGTTATGACGGAATTTCTGGTAAAACATTTTGTCAAGGACTACGGGAACACGGAGAGTGCCGATGTCCGTACCTCTTACGGGATACTGGCCAGCGTGGTGGGAATCTGCTGCAATCTGGCATTATTTGCGGCGAAGCTGCTGACCGGGATTCTGGCAGGCAGCATCTCGGTTATGGCCGACGCGTTTAATAATCTGTCCGACGCGGCATCTTCGATCGTGAGCTTCGTCGGGGTCCGGATGGCCGGCAAGCCGGCAGATGAGGATCATCCCTTCGGTCATGGGCGGATCGAATACATATCCGCGTTCGTGGTGTCGATCTTTGTAATCCAGGTGGGTCTGGAGCTTCTGAAAACCTCCGTCGGGAAGATCCGGAATCCTGAGGAAATGCTGTTTCGGTGGACGGCCGTGGCGGTTCTGGCGCTGTCGGTGGCGGTCAAGCTGTGGCTGGCCCTGTTTAACCGCTCCCTGGGCCGAAGGATCCGTTCCACGGTGATGGCGGCCACGGCGGCTGACGCGCTGGGCGACGTGGGAGCGACCACGGCGACGATCCTGTCCATGCTGGTGTTTGGTGTCTGGGGCGTGAATATCGACGGGTTCGTGGGGATTCTGGTGTCAGCCGCGGTTCTCTGGGCCGGCTTCGGCATTGCCAGGGACACGCTGGCCCCCCTGATCGGCGCGCCGATCGATCCGGCCGTTTACAAAGAAATCACCGAATTTGTGGAGGGCTATGACGGCATTATCGGGACCCATGACCTGATCGTCCATAATTATGGGCCCACCAGGAGCATGGCCTCCATCCATGCGGAGGTATCCTGCGAGATGGACGTCCGCAGGAGCCATGAGATTATTGATACCATCGAGCGGGAATGCGCCCGCAGGCTGGGAATTTTCCTCGTGATCCATATGGACCCGGTGGAGACCGGGGATGCGCGGATCGGACAGTACCGGGAGATGCTGCGCCATATCCTGGCGGAGCTGGACGGGAGGCTGTCCTTTCATGACCTGCGGGTGGTGGACGGCACGGAGCGGGTCAATCTGCTGTTTGATCTGGTCGTTCCCCGAGAGTATAACAGCGAAATGCGGGATACAATAAGGGAAAAGGTTTCGGACGAGGTGCGGAAAGCCGATTCCCGCTGTTATTGTATCATGACCGTGGAAAACACCTACTGCGCTGAAAAACCGGAACCGGAGTAACGCAGATGGGAGGCGTCCGGTCAGATGGAGCATATGCAGGAGAAAGCGCGGGAAAATGAGAGGCCCGGGGGCGGAGAAAATGAAACGGCCCGGGACCGCCGGCAGACGGAAGCGGAGCAGACGGAGCCCCGGGACCACGGGGACTGGGACCTGCTTCTTAGCAGGATGAAGGAAGGGGACAAGGACGCGTTCCGCCGCCTTTATATGGAAACGGCCCGGTCTGTCTACGGATATGCTTTGTCTGTGATCCGGAACCCTCAGGATGCGGAGGAGATCATGCAGGATGTCTATGTGGCGGCCTGGACCCAGTGCGCCGGCTACGAGCCTGCAGGCAAGCCCCTGGCCTGGCTGTTCACGATCACCAGGAACCTGTGCTATGGGTGTCTGCGCCGTCAGACGGCCGCGCCGCTGAGCCTGGATTCCCTGATGGAGGAGGAGACCGCCTGGGAGCCGGCCGACCCCCGCGACAGTCTGGAGGCGGCGTCGGAGCAGCAGGCCCTTTTGCGGGCAATGGACGTATTGACGGAGGAGGAGCGCCGCCTGGTGCTTCTGCACGCCGTCGGATCGATGAAGCACAGGGAGATCGCGGAGAATCTGCGGCTGCCTCTGGCTACGGTGCTTTCCAAATACAGCCGCGCCCTGAAAAAGCTGCGGAAGGAATTGACCGGAGAGACAAAAAATTTTTCAAATAAAAGCTGAAATTAAAAGAAAAACTACTTGACGAACGCGATTTCCTATTGTATAATACAATCTGTCGCTGTGAGAGACATTTGACAGCAGATGATGGGCTATCGCCAAATGGTAAGGCAACGGACTCTGACTCCGTCATTTTCAAGGTTCGAATCCTTGTAGCCCAGTTTGAGTAAGTCCGGTATTCTCATGAAGAATGTCGGACTTGCTTTTTATTCTGTTGTGTCTGATCCTTTTAGTCAGATTATGATTTCTTTCAGAGCGCGGCAGGTGCTCTGTTTTTATTTGCGCGGGTATCTGCTCATTTCCAGAAGATACAGAAGGTGAAGTTTGTATGTATCAGTTTGAGAGCCGCGTCCGTTACAGCGAGACCGACACGGACGGGCGGCTGTCCATAACCGGCATTATCAATTATTTTCAGGACTGCTCCACGTTTCAGTCGGAGGATGTCGGGCTGGGACTTCATGCTTTGGAGAACCGTCACCAGGCCTGGTGGCTTTCCTCCTGGCAGATCGTGATCGACCGTTATCCGGTATTGGGAGAGAAGATTCAGATCGGTACCTGGCCCTATGATTTTAAGGGGATCTACGGTTTCCGGAATTTTTGCATCCGCGATATGGATGGACGGTACCTGGTGCGGGCCAATTCCGTCTGGTTTCTGTTTGATACGCAGGCAGGGCGGCCGATCCGCGTGACGGAGGAGCAGATCCGCGGATACGGATCCGAGCCCCGGCTTGAGATGGACTACGCGCCGCGGCGCATCAGCCTGCCCCCGGAATACGAGACGGGAGATATGGTCGTGGTGGCGAAGCATCATCTGGATACCAACCATCATGTGAACAACGCCCAGTATGTGGAGATTGCGAGAGAATTGATTCCGGACGATTTTCGGATCGCGGAATTGAGGGTAGAATATAAAAAAGCTGCGGTGCTGGGGAACCAGATCTTCCCCCGCGTCAGCAGAACTCAGGAAGGATATGTAGTAGCCCTGTGCGACGGCACGGGGAATCCTCACGCGGTGATCTGGCTGCGGGAGGAGAGTCAGGGCGGCATTTGACCGCTGGAGGGGATATGATCGAATTAGGAAAAGTGCAGGAACTGGAAGTGGTGCGCGAGAAGAAATTTGGCGTATATCTGGGGGAGAAACAGGGGGACGAGACGGCCGTGCTCCTTCCCAGAAAACAGGTGCCTGAGGGGACGCAGATCGGGGACAGGCTGACGGTATTCATTTACAAGGATTCCGCGGACCGCCTGATCGCCACGACCAGGAAGCCGCTTCTGCAGGTAGGGGAGGTAGGCGTTCTGACCGTGAAAGAAGTGGGCCGGATCGGCGCGTTTCTGGACATGGGGCTGGAGAAAGATCTTCTTCTTCCGTTTAAGGAGCAGAACCATCCCGTGCAGGCCGGGGAGCAGTGCCTGGTGGCCGTTTACCGGGATAAGAGCAGCCGTCTGGCAGCGACCATGAACGTATACCGTTATATGAGCAATGGTTCGCCTTACCAGAAGGACGACCGGGTCACCGGTACGGTTTACGAGATCAACGAGCGCCTTGGGGCGTTTGTGGCCGTGGACAATATTTATTACGGGATGATCCCGGAGAAGGAGCTTTACGGCGGCATCCACGTAGGCGACGTGGTGGAAGCCAGGGTGATGAAAGTCCGCGAGGACGGAAAACTGGATTTAAGTCCCAGGGAGAAATCCTATATCCAGATCGACGCGGATGCCGAGAAGGTTTTGAGCGCCGTGGAGGAACACGGCGGCGTGCTTCCGTTCAACGATAAAGCGTCTCCCGAACGGATCCGGGAGGAATTTCATCTCAGTAAAAACGCCTTTAAGCGGGCGGTGGGCCATCTGCTGAAAGAGGGCCGGATACGGATTACAGAAAACACGATCGAAAAGGTATGACAGCATGTTTAAAAACCGTCCCGCGTACGTGGATTATCTTCTGATCATTACGGGAGCCTTTATCATGGGCTTCGCCATAAAGAATATGTACGATCCGGTAGGGCTGGTCACGGGCGGCGTGTCGGGTATTGCGATCATTCTGAAAAGCTATACCGGCATCCCCCTGTGGGTCAGCAACACCGTCCTGAACATTCCGCTGTTCTTTATTGCCTGGCGTCTGCAGGGATTTGCTTTTATTAAGCGGACCATGGCGGCGACGGCGGCTCTGTCCTTATCGCTGTACGTAGTTCCGGAGATAAATCTGGTGGCGGACGATCTGCTGCTGGCGGGCCTTTACGGCGGCATTGTTTCCGGCGTCGGGGCCGGCCTGGTCTTCCTGCTTCAGGCGACGACGGGAGGCACCGATCTTCTGGCGGCCCTGATCCGGCGGAAGCTGAAGCAGTATTCCATCGCCCAGATCATGCAGGTCCTGGACGGCATCATCGTCCTGGCGGGCGCTTCCGTTTTCGGCATGACCCGGGCGTTCTACGCCTGCATTGCCATTTTTATGGTGTCGAAAGTATCGGACGGGATCCTGGAGGGCATGAAATTCTCCAAGCAGGCCCTGATTATTTCGGACAAAAGCGACGAGATCGCCCAGGCGATCCTCTACGGACTGGACAGGGGCGTGACCGCGATCCCCGCGGTCGGCATGTACTCCGGCAATCCGAAGAAAATGCTGTTCTGCGTGGTGTCCCGCAAGGAGATCGTCCGCATCCGGGAACTGGTCTGGGAGCATGATCCGAAAGCGTTCGTTATTATGAGCGACGTCCGGGAAGTCCTGGGCGAAGGATTTATTGAATATTGACATAAAATCGTAAGGATTTTGTGGTATTTATCGTAAGTTACGGTAAATTTTTGTGTCCATATGCAGATTTACCAAAATAAAAAATTATATTTTGGTAATTTGCAATATGGCAAAACGAAACGGATTCGTGTATGATTAATGCAGAACTCAAGGGGGACGCCTATGAAGTCCCACCCTAATATTTACTCATAAGAGGAGGATATTTGATATGTCAAGTTTGTCATTGAAGAACATCACAAAGGCATACCCGAATGGATTTGTGGCGGTTAAGGATTTTAACCTGGAGATCGCCGACAAGGAATTCATTATCTTCGTCGGACCTTCTGGCTGCGGTAAGTCCACCACGCTGCGTATGATCGCCGGCCTGGAAGATATC
This sequence comes from uncultured Lachnospiraceae bacterium, assembly GCA_947626915.1. GTDB lineage: Bacteria > Bacillota > Clostridia > Lachnospirales > Lachnospiraceae > UBA3402. Next base: position 14,876 of record CANQUA010000010.1, on the reverse strand, counting down.
TCTTCCGGCGAGCTGTATATCGACGGCAAACTGGTAAACGACGTAGAGCCGAAGGACAGAGACATCGCCATGGTTTTCCAGAACTACGCTCTGTATCCGCATATGTCTGTTTACGACAACATGGCATTTGGTCTGAAGCTGCGCAAGACTCCGAAGACCGAGATTGACAAGCTGGTTCATGAAGCGGCCAGGATCCTTGACCTGGAGCATCTGTTAGACCGTAAGCCGAAGGCTCTTTCCGGTGGTCAGAGACAGCGTGTTGCCATGGGCCGTGCAATCGTTCGCAGCCCGAAGGTATTCCTGATGGACGAGCCGCTGTCCAACCTGGATGCAAAGCTGAGAGGCCAGATGCGTATTGAGATCTCCAAGCTGCATCAGAGACTGCAGGCGACGATCATCTACGTTACCCATGACCAGACAGAGGCTATGACCCTTGGTACCAGGATCGTCGTTATGAAGGACGGTGTGATCCAGCAGGTAGACACCCCGCAGAATCTGTATGACAAGCCCGGCAACAAGTTCGTGGCCGGATTCATCGGCGCTCCGCAGATGAACATGGTAGACGCTGTTGCTGACAAGCAGGGCAACGAAGTGGTTCTGACCTTTGGCGGCAACAAGATTACTCTGCCGGCAGAGAAAGGCAAAGCGCTGGAGAGCAAGGGCTACATCGGCAAGACCGTTACCCTGGGCATCCGTCCCGAGGATCTGCATGATGACGAGCAGTGGCTGGAGAAATCCGCTAAGAGCGTGATCGAAGCGACCGTACGTGTATACGAGCTTCTGGGCTCCATCGTCAACCTGTATTTCGATGTAGTGGATGCGAACTTCACCGCCAGCGTCAATCCGAGAACCACCGCGAGGGTTGGCAGCGTTGTGAAGCTGGCTCTGGATGTCAGCAAGATTCACATCTTCGATAAGGACACCGAGATCGTGATCGTTAACTAGTATTCCAAATCTTATGAGCAGGAAGCGCGCCGTTTGCGGCGCGCTTCTTTGTTGTTCCGCGATATGTTTTGCTTACGTAAACCTCTTGCTTTTTTCATCATTTTGCTATAATATAGATTATGGGTAAATTTACAAGGAGAGAGGGGATACCATGATTTCAAATCAGATTCTTCAAACTACGATCGACGGACTGAAGGGGATCACCAGGATTGACCTGAGTGTTTTCGATACAGAGGGGAAGACGCTGGCGACTACGTTTTCGGAGGCGGAAGAGGATGAGGCCGCGATCCTCGCCTTTGTGGATTCGCCGGCGGACAGCCAGGTGATACAGGGATTTCAGTTTTTCAAGGTATTTGACGAGCATCAGCTGGAATATATCCTGCTTGCCAAAGGCGGCAGCGACGACGTGTATATGGTGGGGAAGATGGCCGCGTTCCAGATCCAGAATCTGCTGGTGGCCTATAAGGAGCGTTTCGACAAGGATAATTTTATCAAAAACCTGCTGCTGGATAATCTGCTGCTGGTGGATATTTATAACCGGGCGAAGAAGCTGCATATTGAGACCAGCGTAAAACGGGTGGTCTATATCATTGAGACGAAGAATGAGAAGGACACGAACGCGCTGGAGACGGTGCGCAGTCTGTTCGCGGCCAAGACCCGGGATTTCATCACGGCGGTGGATGAAAAGAATATCATTGTGGTCCGCGAGGTGAAAGCCGGCGAGACCTACGACGATCTGGAAAAGACCGCCAATGTGATCGTGGATATGCTGAATACCGAGGCGATGACGAAGGTGCATGTGGCCTTCGGCACGGTGGTCAACGAGATCAAGGAGGTTTCCCGTTCCTATAAGGAAGCCAAGATGGCGCTGGACGTCGGCAAGATTTTCTACAGCGATAAGAATGTGAACGCGTACAATAAGCTGGGCATCGGCCGTCTGATCTATCAGCTGCCCGTGCCGCTGTGCCGTATGTTCATCAAGGAGATCTTCGACGGCAAATCTCCGGACGAGTTTGACGATGAGACATTGACGACGATCAACAAATTTTTCGAGAACAGCCTGAATGTGTCTGAGACGTCCAGACAGCTTTACATTCACAGGAATACTTTGGTCTATCGTCTGGATAAACTGTTAAAGAGTACCGGACTGGATCTGCGCGTTTTTGAGGACGCGATTACGTTTAAGATTGCCCTTATGGTGGTCAAGTACATGAAATATATGGAGAATTCGGATTTCTAAGGGGCAGATAGACAGATGATAGAAATTTCAAATGTATGCAAGGAATATTCCGAAGGGAATAAGGCGCTGAAGAACGTTACGATCACCGTCGAGGACGGGGAGTTCGTTTTCATCATGGGCCGCAACGGATCCGGCAAGACTACGATCTTCAAGCTGCTCATGAAGGAGGAAGAGCTGACCTCCGGCAAGATCGTGGTCAACGATATGAACCTGGGAAAAATGCCGAGAAGCTATGTGCCCAAATACCGCAGGAGGCTGGGAGTCGTGTTTCAGGACTTCCGCCTCTTAAATGACCGCAACGTTTATGAGAATGTGGCGTTCGCCATGCGTGTGGTGGGCGCTTCTTCCCGGAGGATCCGCGAGTCGGTGCCGGAGATGCTGCAGATGGTGGGACTTTCCGCGAAATACAAGATGTTCCCGCATCAGCTTTCCGGCGGCGAACAGCAGCGCGTGGCGATCGCCAGGGCCCTGATCAACCGGCCGGAGGTGCTTCTGGCCGACGAACCGACAGGCAACCTGGACAGTCACAACGCCATGGAGATCATGAAGCTGCTGGAGGAGATCAATGAGATGGGGACGACGGTGATCGTGGTTACCCACAGCCATGAGATCGTGGAGAAGATGCACAAGCGGGTGATCCGTATGGAGCGCGGCTGTGTGATCAGCGACGAGACGGAATATGCGGACGAAGCGGCGGCAGAGGATGAAGACGATTTTGAATATGAAGAGGAAGAAGCCGGGGACGACGATGAGGAAGAGACCGGTTCTGTAGCAGAGGGCGGAAATATTTATGAGGATTAGCACGTTTTGGTACTGTGTCAAGCAGGGTATCAAAAATATATGCAGGAACATCTGGTTTTCGCTGGCGTCTGTGGCTACGATTTCTGCATGTATTTTTTTGTTTTGTATGTTTTTCAGCATCATGGTCAATGTCCGGCATGTGGTCCATCTGGTGGAAACTACGGTAGGCATCACGGTGTTTTTTGATGAGGATCTGACCCAGACCCAGATTCAGGCCATCGGCGATCAGATCGGCAGGCGGCCGGAGGTAGCGTCGATGGAGTTTACGTCCGGGGACGACGCCTGGGAGATCATGAAGGAGGAATATTTTGAGGGCTTTGAAGAGCTGGCAGCCGGTTTTGAGGAGGATAATCCGATGGCGGGCTCTTCGTCCTATCAGATCTTCCTGAATGATCTCTCCAAACAGGAGAAGTTCGTAAATTACCTGGAGAATCTGGAAGGCGTCCGGCGGGTAAATTACTCCAGCAGCGCCGCGGCCGGCCTGACCAGCTTCAATACGGTGGTCGGCCTGCTTTCCGTGCTGATCATCGGCGTATTGCTGGCGGTGTCGGTTTTCCTGATCAACAATACGATCAATATGACCGCGGAATTCCGCAAGCATGAGAATCAGATCATGCGCTACATCGGGGCCACCAACGGCATGATCCGCGCGCCTTTTGTGGTGGAGGGCGTGATCATCGGACTTTTGGGAGCGGTTATCCCGCTGTGTTTTATGTTCTACCTGTACCATCAGGCCATCGGCTATGTGCAGGAGAAATTCCAGATCCTGTCCGGCATCTTTCAGTTCCTGCCGCTGGAATCTATTTTCCCGTATATGGCGGCGACAGCGATGCTTCTGGGCCTGGGAATCGGATTTTTTGCCAGCTTCTTTACGATACGCAAGCATCTGCGTGTGTAGAGGACGTGGCGGCGGACGCGTGTCTGCCTGCGCGCGGGCGGTTGGGTATAATCAGACAGGCGCTGGAGATACTAAGGAATCATATCGGATGATTCTGCCTTTCAGCGGCGAGGTTCAAAAAAGCCGTACAAAGTCGTGAGAGGAGAGATATTATGGAAAACAGAGAATCCAGGAATAAGTTTTGGAAAGGCGTGCTGGTCGGCGCGATGGTCATGGCGTTTGTGTGCCTGGCCGTGGTGGGCGTTTCGGCGGGCATTTTCCTGATCGGGCGGACGGTCATTGACAGTCAGGCCCAGACGAACATGCAGCAGGCCCAGGCGGGGGAAGAGGCGATTCAGGATAGTTTCTTTGATAAGATTACGTCCAAGATGGAATACATTCAGGACATTGTCGAGGAATATTTTCTGTATGAGGAAGATATGGAGGCCGTGGAGGACGGGATCTATATGGGCCTGATGTACGGGCTGGACGATCCCTACGCCGCTTATTATAACGAGGAGGATTTCAAGGCTTTCCAGGAGGATACCGCCGGGGAATACTGCGGAATCGGCGCGATGGTGCAGCAGAATATTACGACCGGCGTCACCACGATCGTTCGGGTGTTTAAGGACGCGCCGGCTTTTGAGGCGGGGCTGCTTCCGGGCGATATTCTGTATAAGGTAGAGGGCGAGCCTATTACCGGCAAGGATCTGGACCTTCTGGTCAATGAGGACATCCGCGGCGAGGAAGGCACGTTTGTCAATGTCACAGTCCTGCGCGGCGACGCGGCGGAGGAGGTAGAGCTGCGGATCGAACGGCGTCAGGTGGAAGTTCCTACGGTGGAGCATCAGATGCTGGAGAATCAGGTGGGCTATATCTACGTACTTCAGTTTGACACGGTCACCAGCAGCCAGTTTATTGCCGCCGTTGAGGATCTGCAGAGCCAGGGTATGGAGAAGCTGGTCATCGACCTGCGCGATAATCCGGGCGGCGTTCTGGACACGGCGGTGGAGATGATGGCCTATGTGCTGCCGGAGGATAAGCTGAACGGCCTTCTGATCTATACGGAGGATAAGGACGGCAAGGGCGACCGGTATTACTGCGAGGACGGGCTGATCCGGGCGCAGAACGATTACGGATACCGCGAGACAGGTTATCCCAAAGTGGACGGACATGAGCTGGATCTTCCGATCGCCGTGCTGGTCAACGGCAACTCGGCCAGCGCGTCGGAACTGTTTACGGGGGCGCTGCAGGATTACGGCGCGGCTGTGGTCGTGGGCACGCAGACCTTCGGAAAGGGCATCGTGCAGAATCTGATCCCTCTGGGAGACGGCACCGCGATCAAGCTGACCACCTCCCGTTACTATATTCCCAGCGGCGTCTGCATCCATGAGGTGGGCGTGACGCCGGACGTGGTAGTGGAACTGGCGGACGAACTGAAGACCAAGTCCGTGGTGGAGCTGGACGAGGACAATCAGCTGGCCGCGGCTTTGGAGGCGCTGGAGAAGGCGGAGAAATAAATTGCTGCCGGTCCGATCGTCTGTGTTGGGAATGAGGCAGAAAAACGCGGGATTCGCGAAACAGGGTCGATCACATGCCGCGGGACGGAACCGTTTTCAGATCGTAAGATCCGAAAACGGGCCGTCCTGCGGTATTTTTTTGTCCTGACGGTTCCGGGACCGAAAATACAGGATGGCCTTGTGACGCAGCCGGGATCCTGCGGAAAGGGCCGGGGCGGAGGTTTCGACACAAAAACAGGACCGTCTTCCGGCTGCGGCAGGTCCTCGGGCGACAGCGCCTGGGAACCTGCCGCGGGGCCGGGAGCGGTCCGTGCGGATCTTGCTTGTATACAGCAGAAACAGTGGAAAGAACTGCGCAGGGCCGGCAGAGGCGCAGCGCCTCTTACCGCTTACGGCAGCTCCTTTTACATTCCGGCAGCGGAGCGATCACAGAAGCGCCTTATACAGTTCGACGATCTCCTCTACGGAAGTATCTCTCGGGTTGCCGGGGCGGCAGGCGTCCGCGTATGCGGACTCCGCCAGGAACTGGATGTCTTCTTCTTTCACGATCCCTTTCAGGTCTTTCGGGATGCCTACGTCGATGGACAGCTGCTGTACCGCGTCCACGGCCGCTTTGCGGTATTCTTCCTGGGTCATCTCATCGACGCCTTCGACGCCCATGGCCCTGGCGATCTCTCTGTATTTCTCGCCGGTGCAGGGCGCGTTGTAAGCCATGATGGACGGGAGCAGGATCGCGTTGGCGACTCCGTGGGGCGTATCATAAACGGCGCCCAGGGAATGGGCCATGGAGTGTACGATGCCCAGCCCTACGTTGGAGAATCCCATACCTGCGATATACTGGCCCAGAGCCATGCCCTCGCGGCCTTCCGGCGTATTGGCGACCGCGCCGCGCAGGGACTTGGAGATGATCTCAATGGCCTTCAGATGGAACATGTCGGTCATTTCCCAGGCCGCTTTCGTGATGTAGCCTTCGATCGCGTGGGTCAGGGCGTCCATGCCGGTGGCGGCGGTCAGTCCTTTCGGCATCGTGGACATCATATCGGAGTCGATCACTGCGACCACGGGGATATCATGGGTGTCTACGCAGACGAATTTTCTCTTTTTCTCCACGTCGGTAATGACATAGTTGATCGTGACCTCGGCGGCCGTGCCGGCGGTAGTCGGAACTGCGATAATGGGCACGCAGGGTTTCTTTGTGGGCGCTACGCCCTCCAGGCTCCTGACATCCGCGAATTCCGGATTATTGATAATGATGCCGACGGCCTTGGCGGTATCCATGGAGGAACCGCCGCCGATGGCGATGATATAGTCCGCGCCGGACGCTTTATAAGCGGCGACGCCGGTCTGTACGTTCTCGATCGTAGGGTTGGGTTTGATGTTGGAGTAAATCTCATAAACCAGTCCGGCTTCATCCAGCACATCTGTAACTTTTTTGGTAACGCCAAATTTGAGCAGGTCGGGATCGGAGCATACGAACGCTTTCCGGAAGCCTCTGACCTTGACCTCTGCCGGGATTTCCCTGATGGCCCCCGCGCCATGATAGGAAGTCTCATTTAATACGATTCTGTTTGCCATAGCTGCAACACACTCCTTTTCATTCATTTAGGCCCTTTGAAGCTCGTCAGCCTATAAAAATATTTTACCAGCGATTGAGGAAAAATGGAAGAGGTTTGTGGAGAATCTTTTGTAATAGTTCAGCCAGCCGCCTGATTTGATGGAAAATCGTGCCTGCACGAATTTTCCATCCTGTCCGGCGGCTGAGAGGGCGCCATTTTATGAACAAAGACAGTCGCGCAGCGACGGAAAGCGCGTAAGCGCGGCTTTGCGAATGGCGCGGCTGAACGGTTGCAATCTTTTTACTTTCGGGGGATAGGGGAACTGGCCGGGTGATGGAAAGACAATGTGAAAACGGCGCGGCTCAGGTACCGCAAAAACAGATGGAAAACGGAGCCGTTTTGAGGTAGAATGATGGAAGACAGGCGGAACGGGACGCGGGTGCGGAGACAGACGGCGGAACGGGACGCAGGCACGGAGACAGACGGCGGAACGGGACGCGGGCGCGGAGACAGACGGCGAAGGACAGGCGGGACTGTTTCGGCGTGTCCGCGGTCTGCCGTTTGGGCAGGAGGACAGCAGAGGAGGAAAAAGGATGAAGACGGTAAAGGTGGCGGCGGCAGTCATTACCCGCGGCAACGAGATATTTGCCACGCAGCGCGGCTATGGCGATTTTAAGGGCGGCTGGGAGTTCCCGGGAGGGAAGATCGAGCCGGGCGAGACGCCGAGGCGGGCGCTGGAACGGGAGATTCTGGAGGAATTGGGGGTTAGGATCCGCGTGGGCCAATACATCACTACGGCGGAATATGATTATCCCGGCTTTCATCTTTCCATGGATTGTTTCTGGTGCGTCGTTTGTTCCGGGGAGCTGACGTTAAAGGAGCATGAAGCCGCCCGCTGGCTGACGCGGGATGCGCTTGACAGCGTGGACTGGCTGCCCGCGGACCGGGGCGTAGCAAAAATGCTTTGGAAGGAGCCGCAGAAAGGAGCGGCTTTGAAACGGGCGGAGGAAAACCGATGAAGAAGAGATTTCTTTGCGCAGCGGCGTTTCTGCTGATATTCTGTCTGGGCGGGTGTTCCGGCGGCCGGGAAGCGGGAAAGGAAACGGCGGAGGCGCAGGAAGATTGGAAAACTGCTCTGGACATTTCGGGCAGGAACGCGTACAATTAAAAAAAACAACGGGAGGGAAACAGATATGGCAAACGCGGCTCAGCTGATTGCAGTACATCTGGATACGCAGAAATGGTGCCGGGAGGATAAAAAACTATCGGAGTCGATTCAGGCTTCGACGGCCGGGACCCGTTTATACAGGGAAGAGGAATACCCTGCGCTTCCGCAGGCGGAAAAAAGCGGCGGCGCTGCGGTGGCGGTGACGCGGGAAAGGACCTTTGAGGCGGCGCTGCGGCTGTGCGGGGAAGTTCCCGGCGCCCGGATCGCGGTACATAATTTTGCCTCCGCCGTCAATCCGGGCGGCGGCGTGACGGTAGGCAGCCAGGCGCAGGAGGAATGCCTGTGCCGCTGTTCCACCCTGTATCCGGTGCTTTGCAGTCCGTCATTAAAGGAAACTTATTATCAGTATCATAAAAAGCTTCACAATCTGCGCTATACGGACGCCTGCATTTACTCGCCGGGTATCTGGATCATTAAAACAGACACGAAAGTTCCGGAGCGGATGCCGGAATCAGCCTGGAGGCAGGTGGACGTATTGACCTGTGCGGCGCCCAATCTGCGGGTGATTCCTTATAATGTGCCCGGCTCCACGCTGTTGTCCGGCGTGAACGACCAGGAACTTCTGGAGATCCATAAAAAACGTGCCCGCCATATGCTGACCATCGCGGCGGCCCACGGAGCGGAAGTCCTGGTTCTGGGCGCGTTTGGCTGCGGCGCGTTCGGAAATAAGCCGGAAATCGTGGCGAAAGCCTACAAAGAGATTGTGGCGGAGCTGGGCGTCTATTTTAAGCGGATCGAGTTCGCGGTCTACTCTTCCTATAGAGACAGCCGGAATTATGACGCGTTCAAAGAGATTCTGGAAGGATAGTTCCGGAAAAGACTGGCGGCGGAGAGGACCCGGAGGCAGGGACTTCCGGGTCTTTGAACGTCCGGGCATCAAAAAAATGCGTCTGATAGGAATCGAACCTACGCACGCGGCTCCGGAGGCCACTGCTCTATCCACTGAGCTACAGACGCATTAGCTATATAATACTACTTCTTTTCGCAGGATGCAAGCAAAATTTTCACGCGGGACGAAAAAATTTGCGGAAACTTTGCCGGATGGTTCGGTTTTCGTGATTCCGTCCTGCTTTTTCGTTGCATTTTCGGCGGCGTTTTGTTAGAATAGTACAAGACTTACCGGCAGGAGCGGTAATGGGAGGCATGGAATGAACGTATCGGATTTTAACTTTGAACTGCCGCAGGAGCTGATTGCCCAGGATCCCCTTGAGGACCGGTCGGCGTCGAGGCTTCTGGTACTGGATAAGAGGACCGGAGAGATCTGCCACAGGGTTTTCCGCGATATTATTTCTTATCTGCGGCCGGGCGATTGTCTGGTCATCAATGATACGAAGGTAATACCCGCCAGGCTCTTCGGCGTGAAGGAGGAAACCGGGGCGAAGATCGAAGTCCTGCTGCTGAAACGGAAAGAAAACGATATCTGGGAGACCCTGGTGAAGCCGGGAAAAAAGGCCAGGCCGGGGACGGAGATTTCGTTTGGGGACGGGCTTTTAAAAGGGAAGATTCTGGAAGTGGCGGATGAGGGGAACCGGCTGATCCAATTTTCATACGAAGGGATCTTTGAAGAGATCCTGGACCGGCTGGGGCAGATGCCGCTGCCGCCGTATATTACGCATCAGCTTCAGGATAAGAACCGTTATCAGACCGTATATGCGGTTCACGACGGTTCCGCCGCGGCTCCTACGGCCGGCCTGCATTTCACGAAGGAGCTGCTGGCAGAGATTGAGGCGATGGGCGTAAAGATCGCCCGCGTGACGCTGCACGTGGGTCTGGGGACGTTCCGGCCGGTAAAAACGGAAAATGTGCTGGATCACCACATGCACTCGGAATTTTATATGGTGAGCGAAGAAGCGGCGCGCATGGTCAATGAGACGAAAGAGGCGGGAGGACGGATCTTCTGCGTGGGGACGACCAGCTGCCGGACCATTGAATCCGCGGCGGGAGAGGACGGTCTTTTGAAGGCGGGAAGCGGATGGACAGACATATTCATCTATCCGGGTTATCAGTTCCGGCTGCTGGACGGACTGATCACCAATTTCCATCTGCCGGAGTCCACGCTGGTCATGCTGGTGTCCGCGCTGGCCGGGCGGGAACATGTGCTGCACGCCTATGAAGAGGCCATCCGTGAGCGGTACAGGTTCTATTCGTTTGGAGATGCCATGCTCGTTCTGTGAGGATGAGGCTCCCGGCTGCATGCTTTGGAACGGCCGGGGACCGGCAGAGGCTGAAAGGCGCGGCGTCTGTGAGGCGGAGAACGCGGAAGAAACGTTATACGCCGGCGGATGAGAAGCACTCAGGGAGAGTCGACGCAGATGCCGGGGACGGGCTCCGGCGGCCGATGCAATAGGGATAACCGATGATCGATGCCCGCTCGCGGCAGGTTGGGGCGGCTGTATGAGAGAAGAGAGGATATTGTGGAAGAGATACGTCTGAATAAATATTTAAGCGAGATGGGCGTCTGCTCCCGCCGTGAGGCCGACCGGCTGATCGCGGAGGGCAAGGTGCTGGTAGACGGAGAAAAGGCCGTCATGGGGATGAAAGTGACGGAGGGACAGAGTATAATCTGCGACGGAAGACCTGTGGGAACGGCCGATTTCGCGGAGTCCCGCGGAAACAGAAAGGCGGAACGTTCCGAAGAGACCGGCGCGGAGGACGGCTGGGCCGATGGTACGCCGGGACCGGATGCGGAAGAGATTCCGGCCGAGGGCAGGAGAAAAAAACGGAAAGGGCTCCGGGACGGCAGGCCCAAACCGGTGCTTCTGGCGGTTCACAAGCCGCGGGGCGTGGTCTGCACGACTTCACAGAAGGACCGGGCGCTCAATATTGTGGATATGGTGCATTATCCGGTCCGGGTGTATCCGGCAGGGCGTCTGGATAAGGATTCGGAAGGGCTGATTTTTTTGACGAATCAGGGAGATCTGGTGAACCGGATCATGCGGGGCAGCCAGAATCATGAGAAAGAATATGTGGTGACGGTCAATCAGCCGGTTACGTCCGATTTTATAGAAAAAATGAAAGCAGGGATCTGGCTGAAGGAGCTGAAAGTGCAGACGAAGCCCTGCAAAGCCTGGATCAGCGGCAAGAGAGAGTTTCATATCGTGCTGACCCAGGGGCTGAACCGCCAGATCCGCCGTATGTGCGGCGCGCTGGGATACCAGGTGCAGGTTTTAAAGCGTATCCGGATCATGAATGTGCGCCTGGGCAACCTGAAAGCAGGTACATTCCGAAAGGTTACAGAGGAGGAATACGCGGAACTTCTGGAGCTTTTGGAGTATACGGAGGATAGGGAGAATACGCTGGAAGAAGCGGCGGAAGAATAGAGACGGAGACCGCCGGAGGCGATGCGGAAACGGCATCCGCCGGATCGGCATTCAAAACAGAAACGCGAGGTGGAGCGTTATGCAGGATAATTTGTCCAGAATGAAAGAACTGACCGGGATTCTCTCGGAGGCCGCCAGGGCCTATTACCAGGAAAACCGCGAGATCATGAGCAATTTTGAATATGACAGGCTTTACGATGAACTGCTGGCTCTGGAGGCGGAAACCGGCGTAGTCCTGGCAGGGAGCCCGACCCAGAAAGTAGGTTACGAGATCCTGAGCGAGCTGCCGAAAGAGAACCATCCCTCTCCCATGCTCTCTCTGGATAAGACCAAGGACGTGGGGGCGCTGCAGGAATGGCTGGGGCCGCAGACAGGGCTCCTTTCCTGGAAGCTGGACGGCCTGACCGTAGTTCTGACCTACGAGGGCGGCAGCCTGGTCAAAGCCGTAACCCGCGGTAATGGCGAGACGGGAGAGGTTATCACCAGCAATGCCAGATTTTTTGAAAATATTCCTCTGAAAATCGCTTACAGCGGCCGGCTGGTGCTGCGGGGCGAGGCCATTATCCGCTATTCGGATTTTGAAAAAATGAACGAGGAGATCGGCGATGCGGACGCCAGATACAAGAATCCGCGTAACCTGTGTTCCGGCTCCGTGCGCCAGCTGAACAGCCAGGTTACAGCGCAGCGCCATGTAAACTGTGTGATCTTTTCCCTGGTACAGGCGGAAGACGTTGATTTCGGCAACTCCCGGAGCCGTCAGTTCGCCTGGCTGAAGGAGCAGGGCTTTGAAACGGTGGAGCAGAAAATGGTCACGGCGGAGACGCTTCCGGAGACGGTGGCGTATTTCGCGGAAGCGGTGAAGACCTCCGACCTGCCGTCAGACGGCCTGGTGCTGACCTATGAGGACATCGCTTACGGCGAGTCCCTGGGCCGTACGGCCAAATTTCCCCGCCATTCCATCGCGTTTAAATGGGCCGATGAGATCGCCGAGACGACGCTTTCCTATATTGAATGGAGTCCGTCCCGCACGGGGCTGATCAATCCGGTGGCGGTATTCGAGCCGGTAGAGCTGGAGGGGACGACCGTCAGCCGGGCCAGCGTCCACAATATCAGCATCATGGAAAGCCTGGAGCTGGGGGCGGGCGACACGATCACGGTCTATAAAGCCAATATGATCATCCCGCAGATTGCCGACAATCTGACGCGGAGCGGCGTCAGGGACATCCCGAAGCTCTGCCCGGTCTGCGGCGGGGAGACCAGTATTCAGCAGGTCAACGACGTGAAGTCGCTTTACTGCATGAATCCGGACTGCCAGGCCAAGCGGATCAAAAGCTTTGAGCTTCTGGTCAGCCGCGACGCCCTGAACATTGACGGGCTGTCCGAGATGACGCTGGAAAAATTCATCGGGGCGGGCTTCATCCATGAATATTCCGACATTTTCCATCTGGACCGTCACAGGGAAGCGATCGTGGCAATGGAAGGATTCGGCCAGAAGTCCTACGACAATCTGATGCAGGCCGTAAAGAACGCTTCCCATACCACGCTGGTGCGGGTGGTGTACGGCCTGGGCATCGCAGGGATCGGCCTGGCAAACGCCAGGATGCTTTGCCGTCACTTCGGTTACGATTTTGAAAAAATGCGCCATGCCGCAGCGGAAGAGCTTCAGGAGGTTGACGGGATCGGCGAGGTGCTGGCCGACGCCTGGTGCAGGTATTTCGCGTCGGAAGAGAACAACGGGATCGTGGACCGGCTGCTGGAAGAGCTGGACATCGAAAAAGCGGCGGAAAGCGCCGGCGAACAGGAGAACCGGATCTTTGCGGGGAAAACCTTCGTGATCACAGGCGCGGTGAATCATTTTGCCAATCGCAGGGAACTGCAGGAGCTGATCGAGTCGAAGGGCGGCAAGGCCGCGGGCACGGTCACGGCCAGGACCACGTATCTGATCAATAATGACGTCAATTCCACGTCGTCGAAAAACAAAAAGGCCAGGGAGCTGGGGATCCCGATCCTGTCGGAGGAAGATTTCCTGAAGCTTCTGGAGGAAGAGGCGAAGGAGCGTCCGGAAGCGGGAGACGGCATACAGGACGGGAAAGATTCATAAAAATATATTTTGTAAACCGATTCGTGCAAATCGGGAAGCAGTTAAACAATATTGAGGTAGGAGGAAACAGAGATGCCGATCAAAATACAAAAGGACCTGCCTGCCAGGGCGATTCTGGAGTCAGAAAATATTTTCGTGATGGATGAGGAGCGGGCCATGAGCCAGGATATCCGGCCTTTGGAGATCCTGATCCTGAATCTGATGCCGGTAAAGGAGGAGACGGAGCTCCAGCTTCTGCGGTCGTTTTCCAATACGCCGTTGCAGATCAACTGCACGTTTCTGATGGTGTCCTCCCATGTGTCGAAAAACACGTCGGCCGGCCACATGCAGCAGTTTTACCGGACGTTCGGGGAAATACGCCGGAAACATTACGACGGGATGATCATCACCGGCGCCCCGGTGGAGATGCTGGAATACGAGGAAGTGAATTACTGGCCGGAGCTTTGCCAGATCATGGAATGGAGCAAATCCCATGTGACCTCCACGCTCCATCTTTGCTGGGGGGCCCAGGCCGCGCTGTATTACCATTACGGCATCCCCAAGCATAAAAGGGAGGAAAAATTGAGCGGAATCTACCGCCACAAAGTGCTTCATCACCGGATACCGCTGATGCGCAACATGGACGATTACATCATGGCCCCCCATTCCCGTTATACCGAGATCCGCCGGGCCGATGTGGAAAAACATCCGGAGCTGGAGATCCTGGTTGAGTCGGAGGAGGCGGGCATATTCCTGATCATGCGCAGCGACGGCAGCCAGATCTTCGTCCAGGGCCATCCCGAATACGACCGCATGACGTTAAATAACGAGTACCAGCGGGATATGGGCAAGGGACTGAATCCCAAGCTGCCCTGCAATTACTATGAGAATGACGATCCGCTCTCCCGGCCGATCCTCAGCTGGCGCGGGACGGCCAACGCCCTCTACAGCAACTGGCTCAATTACTACGTGTACCAGCAGACTCCGTATATTTTGGGAGAAGACGCGGAAAACGCGGATCTGTAGCGGGAAAATGAAATTCGGGCCGGGTGGTCCGCTGAAATGGCGGGCTGCCGCGAACCGGGCCTTGCGTCCCGTTGTCTCCGGCATGATTGCAAAACGTTCCTTCAGGCTGGACCTGTTTCGGAGCCTTTTGCGATCAGACCGGCAGGCGCAGCCTGGGTTTGCGGCAGCTTTTTGTTGTGAGTGAACAGTTTATTGGGCGGAGTATTTTTGAAAACGCCCGCCGTGGGCGCACGGAGCGGCAGGAATGGCAGAAAAAATCGTAGAGTGTCATACTCTACGACAG
>CANQUA010000009.1 GCA_947626915.1 uncultured Lachnospiraceae bacterium | reverse complement strand
CAGAAGCCGGAAGTACTGGAATTCAAGTTTTAAGGATCTGAAAGGAGGAAAATAGCATGGCCGCTACAAGATATTACGGAACAGGCAGAAGGAAAAAATCCATCGCGAGAGTATATTTAACGCCGGGTACCGGCAAGATTACGATCAATAAAAGAGACATCGACGAGTATCTGGGCCTGGAGACTTTGAAACTGGTCGTCCGTCAGCCGTTAGTCGCTACGGACAACGTAGATAAGTTCGATGTCCTGGTGAACGTCCATGGCGGCGGCTTCACCGGACAGGCCGGAGCGATTCGTCACGGCATCTCCCGCGCCTTGGTTCAGGCAGACGCAGAGTACCGTCCGATCCTAAAACAAGCCGGATTCCTGACCAGAGATCCGCGTATGAAAGAGCGCAAGAAGTACGGCCTCAAAGCCGCACGTCGTGCGCCGCAGTTCAGCAAGCGTTAATCGAAGCTGCAAAATGCGAAAAAAGCCCGGAAGCATGTTATTTCCGGGCTTTTCTTATACCTAAAATTATGAAACGGCTGTCCAAATTTGGCGTGAATTGAACCGTTTTACAGATTTATAGGGGTTAAAGGGCGGTTTTAGTCCGGGGCTTACTTTTGCCTCGGATTTGCTTCGAATTTCATCGTTTTCCCAGCGATCCGCCCTGCTGAAAATCCCTGCCGCGCATATCAAACGATATAAAACAGGCGTGTACACGCTCCCTCTGCGGGGTCAAATACACACCTGTTTAAATATAAAAATAGTTTCGGTCATGCCACGGCAGTTGTAAATATGTTCGCGCTTCTTTTATTCCCATCTCTGACAAGTTCAGAAAGCAGAAGAAATCGCGACGAAATCCAGCTATTCGCCAATCTGCCTTTTCATCGAAAACTCCTGCTGCGATCTCACTCCACGTACGCGATCAGTTTATCGCCCGCCTCGGACGTATCGATCACAATGGTATTGCCCTCGTGTACCGCGTCCTCCAGGATGATCTTCGCTGCCAGCGTTTCCACATGCTTCTGCAGGTACCGCTTCAGCGGACGCGCGCCGTAGACCGGATCGTAACCATGCTCCACCACGAACTTCTTCGCGCTTTCGGTCAGCTCCACGCAAAGCTCCCGGTCCGCCAGACGCCGGTTGGTATCCGCAATCAGCAGATCGATGATTCCGGCGATATTGTCCCGGGTCAGCGGCTTGAACAGGATGATCTCGTCCAGACGGTTCAAAAACTCCGGCCGGAAATGGGCCCGCAGATCGCCCATCGCCATGTCCTCAGCCTCCTCGCGGATATTGCCCGCTGCATCGATCCCATCCAGCAGATATTGGGAACCGATGTTCGAAGTCATGATGATGATCGTATTCTTGAAATCCACGGTCTTGCCGGTGGAATCGGTGATGCGCCCGTCGTCCAGCACCTGCAGCAGCACGTTGAACACGTCGGGATGGGCTTTCTCCACCTCGTCGAACAGCACCACGCTGTAAGGCTTGCGGCGCACCGCCTCCGTCAGCTGGCCGCCCTCGTCGTAGCCCACGTATCCGGGAGGCGCTCCGATGAGCCGGGCCACTGAATGTTTCTCCATATATTCGCTCATGTCGATCCGGACCATATTGGACTCGTCGTCAAAGAGGCTGGCCGCCAATGCTTTCGCCAGCTCCGTCTTGCCCACGCCGGTCGGCCCCAAAAACAGGAACGATCCGATCGGCTTCGTCGGGTCCTTGATTCCGGCCTTGGAACGAATGATCGCCTCCGTCACCTTTTCCACGCCCTCGTCCTGGCCCACGACGCGTTTATGCAGCTCCTGATCCAGATGCAGCGTCTTGCTGCGCTCGCTCTCCGTCAGCTTCGCCACCGGAATGCCGGTCCACCGGGAAATGATCCGCGCGATCTCGTCGTCCGTCACGCTCTCCCGCACCAGGCTCATATCCTGCTCCCGGATCTTCTTCTCTTCCTCCGCCAGCTGCTTCTGCAGTCCGGGGAGTTTGCCGTACTGGAGCTCCGCCGCCTTGTTCAGGTCGTACGCCTGCTGGGCCTGGGCGATCTCCCGGTTGACGCTCTCGATCTCCTCCCGCAGGGACGACAGCTTCTCCACGGAATGTTTCTCATTCTCCCACTGGGCTTTCTTCGCCGCGAACTCATCATGCAGCTCCGCCAGCTCTTTCTGAAGATCCTCCAGACGTTCCTGGCTCAGATGGTCCGTCTCTTTTTTCAGCGCCGCTTCCTCAATCTCCATCTGCATGACCTTGCGGGACAATTCGTCCAGCTCCGTCGGCATGGAGTCCATTTCCGTTTTGATCAGGGCGCAGGCCTCGTCCACCAGATCGATGGCCTTGTCCGGCAGGAACCGGTCGCTGATATAGCGGTCGGACAGAACCGCCGCCGACACCAGCGCCGAGTCGGTGATCTTTACGCCGTGGAACACCTCGTACCGCTCTTTCAGGCCGCGGAGAATGGAAATGGTATCCTCCACCGTCGGCTCGTCCACCATGACCGGCTGGAAACGGCGCTCCAGCGCGGCGTCCTTTTCCACATATTTCCGGTACTCGTCCAGCGTGGTCGCACCGATGCAGTGCAGCTCGCCGCGGGCCAGCATGGGCTTCAGCAGATTGCCCGCGTCCATCGCACCCTCGGATTTTCCGGCTCCCACGATCGTATGCAGTTCATCGATGAACAGAATGATCTGTCCCTCGCTCTTTTTGACTTCCTCCAGCACGGCCTTCAGACGTTCCTCAAACTCTCCCCGGTATTTGGCCCCGGCGATCAGAGCGCCCATATCCAGCGCAAACAGCTTCCGGTCCTTCAGGCCCTCCGGCACGTCGCCGCGGACGATCCGCTGAGCCAGGCCTTCCACCACCGCGGTTTTGCCGACGCCGGGTTCCCCGATCAGCACCGGGTTATTCTTGGTCTTGCGGGAAAGGATGCGGATCACGTTGCGGATCTCGCTGTCGCGGCCGATCACCGGGTCCAGCTTCTGGTCCCTTGCCCGCTCCACCAGGTCGGAACCGTATTTCTCCAGCGTGTCGTAGGTGGCCTCCGGATTGTCGCTGACCACCCGCTGATTGCCGCGGACCGTGCTCAGCGCCTGCAGAAACGTCTCCCGGTTGATGCCGTACTGCTTAAACAGCTCCTTGACCGTCCGGTCCGGCTGGCGCAGCATGGACAGGAACAGATGCTCCACCGACACGTACTCGTCGCCCATGGCTTTCGCTTCGTCCTCGGCATTGATCAGCACCTTGTTCAGGTCGTTGCTCATATACAGCTGGCCCGCGCCGCTGACCTTCGGCAGACGCTCCACCGCCTGGCGCGCCTCATTCACAAACATATCGCCGGACAGGTTCATCTTCGTGATCAGCTTCAGGATCAGGCTGTCCTCCAGCGTCAGCAGGCTCAGAAGCAAATGCTCCTGCTCCAGCTGCTGATTGCCGTGCTCATACGCCAGCTTTTCGCAGTTCTGCACGGCCTCCATGGATTTCTGCGTAAATTTATTAATATTCATAATGACTCCTCCTCTCGGAATCTTCCTTCCTTTGTTCTATTCGTACTATAACACATGTTGTTAGCAGAGTCAAGAGTCGAGTGCTAAATTTTTAAAATATTCTGCAGCAGCTCCAGGCAATTCTCATTCACCCGGGACCTGCTCTTCCCATTCCGATACGTTCCGCGCTCCCGCAGACCGCCTGCACGGACGGCCCGCCGCCAAGCCGCGCGTAAATTCCCCTTCACCGGACCGGATCCTCCCCGGCCAGCGGCGTCAGCTCTCCCTCGCAGAACACGCTCAATCGGTGAAGCGCCCGCGTACATTCCACATACAGGACCTTTCGATCGTCCTCATCCATATAATTCTCCGCGCCGGCGTCGCACACGATCACCGCGTCAAACTCCAGCCCCTTGGCCATATAGGACGGAAGCAGGACGGTCCCGCTCAGCTCCTCCGTTTCGTCGCTCCGGACCTGCTTCAGCTTCACGCGGTTTTTCAGATCGTCAAACAGATCATCGCACCCGCTTTCATTTTTGCACAGCAGGCCGATGGTCTCCATTCCTTTTTCCTGACACTGCCGGATCTCGTCCGCGATCCCGTCCAGATATTCCTCCCGCTTCCCGAACGCCCGGACCTTCACCGGATCCCCGCTGCGATTAAAACTGCTGATTTCCAGATCCCGGTCAATGAAACGCAGACTGAACCGCAGGATCTCATTGGTACACCGAAAGCTTTTCTTCAAGGTCACCAGAGAACTGTTTTTCTTCCCCAGAATTTCCCGCACCTGCTCATAAAACGAAAGGTCCTCCTGCTTCGTGAGCGTCTGGTTCACATCCCCCAGCACCGTATATTTCGCGTTGGGGAACAGCAGCCGGAAAATGTCAAACTGAAGTGGATAATAATCCTGCGCCTCGTCGATGATCACCTGCCGGATATGACGGTAATCCTGGTTCCCGTACAGTCTCAGATGCAGCCACACCAGAACCACCGCGTCGTCATAATCGATGCGGTTCGCCTCCAGGTTCGCCAGCGTATGGTTCCTGACCGCTTCGACCTCCCGCTCCGTACAGGCGCCCGCATTTTCCGGGAGTTCTCCCCACGGCTCCTCCCACAGATACGTTCCTTCTCTCCAAAAGGTCTGGTACAGCTGGTATACGTCCGGCTCCAAAATCTCCTGCAGCTCCTGGAACAGGGCGTTCTGCAGCTCTTTATCCGCGCCCTTTCTGTCTCCGAAAATCCCTTCCCAGACCCACACCGCGCTCTGCCGCAGACGGGCCGCCAGCGGCATTTCCGGATTTCGGAGCACCTGCTGCTTCAGTTTCTCCTTCGTCATGATACGCCGGCCGTCAAAATACAGATCCTTGAACTCCATCCACCGAACCGGTATCTCCTCCACGAACCGGTTCAAAACTCTCAGAAAAGCCGCGGAGGTCTTAAACTCCATGGACATTTTCCGGAATCTCCCATAATCCGTGTTCCAGAGCGCTTTCTCCAGGAATGTACTGCAGGACTCCGTTTTTCTCTCTTTCAAAACCGACCGGATAATATCCTCGAACACTTTCGACACCACATTTTCCTCGCCCAGCTCCGGCAGCACATCCGAAATATATTCCTCAAAGGCCGTATTCGGAGAAAGGATCAGAATATTGTTGGCCGCCAGCCGGTTATTCAGTCCCTGATACATGAGATACGCCGCCCGGTGCAGCGCGATAGACGTTTTTCCGCTCCCCGCCACGCCCTGTATCAGCAGCAGATCGTTCTCCATATTCCGAATCACAATATCCTGCTCCCGCTGAATGGTCTCGACGATCGCTTTCATCCCGGGAGACACGTTCCTGGACAGCATCTGCCGCAGGATCTCGTCGTTAATGCTCAGATCCGCATCGAAAAAATAGCAAAGGCGGCTGTCTTTGATCTCGTACTGGCGCTTTTTCTGCACCTCTCCGCTGATCCGCCCCGCAGGAGCGTCATAATACGCCGGCCCCGTCATGAAACGGTAGAACACGCCGGCGACCGGGGAGCGCCAGTCATAAACATAAATCTTCCGGGCGTTCTCCGTTTTCAGGGAATTCCTGCCGATATAAACCTCCTCCGGCTCGCTGTCTCCCTCAAACAGGAAATCGATCCGCGCGAAATACGGGGTCCGGACCGTATGTTCCAGGCGGCCGATCCTCCGCCTCGTCTCCTCGTAATCGTCGGCAATCCCCGTCACCAGCGCCATGCCCTGGCTCAGCTCCACAAAGGCGTCAAAATCATCCGGGTCCGACAGGTTGCCCACGCCGCCCTGCCCCACATTCTCAAAGATCCCCTTTTTGACCTCCAGCATCTCCGTGCGTTTCTTTTCCAGTGTCTCCCGCGCCCGCTCCAGCTGCGACCGGGCCTCCGCAACGGTTTCCTCCAGATACTTTTCCTCCCGCTCATACTCCAGGTTCTTCGTTTCCAATGCAACGCTCCTCTCCTAAAATGATCTGCGGATATCCTGTGATACCTCTCCAGTTTAGCATACCCCAAACCACAGAAACAGTCTTGTATTGCGGGATTTTTTATGGTATAATAAATACAGTGAAAGGGGAAGGGAACGAGCTACCGGTTCAGATTTCCGCGGACGTTCCCGGAGAAGATCGCCACTTTTTAATACTGACACAATAAAAACACGGAGCGGCTGCCGGACCGATTGCAGTCTCCCCGTGTTTCCTGTTTTCCATATCATTCCCCGGGCGGAGCGCCGGACCGCTCTCATGGCGCATCCGGACATCCGGCCTCATTCCACCGTCTTCAGGCTCTCCACCATATCCACCTTTTTCAGCTTGAAATGCGCCGCGATATTGACGATCACGGAAAAGACCACCGTCAGCACAGCCGCCAGAATGTAGGCATAATCCGGGGCCGTCCGCCCGAACATGACCAGATTCACTTCCACGGTCAGGACCAGCCACGCGTGTAAGAACCGCCCCATGACCAGGCCCAGCAGGATACCGAAGATTGTCAGGAAAATGTTCTCGCGGTATACATAGGCCGTCGTCTCCCGGTCGTAAAAGCCCAAAACCTTCAGCGTCGCCAGCTCCCTGGTGCGCTCCGTGATATTGATGTTCGTCAGATTATAAAGCACAACAAAGGCCAGCGCCGCCGCCGCGACAATCACAATGATCACGGCGTAATCGATAGCGATCATACTGTCGGTAAAACTGTCCCGGATCGTAGCGATATAGGAATAGGAAGTCACGCCGTCCATCATCATCAGATCGGTAGAGACCTGATTCGACTGTTCCGCATCCGCCGCGCCGTTATACCGGATCATCGCCACATTCTCTTCCGGCGCTTCCCCGAACAATTTTTCATAACAGCCGTAGGACATATACACATAATGCCGCACATAGTTCTCCACAATGTCCGCCACAACGGCCTGCACCCGCTCGTCGTCTTTTTCCAGCGTGATCGTGTCTCCCGCCTTCACATCCAAAAGTTCCGATAATTTCTCCGTGATGAGAACTTCGTCCTCCGGCAGCGTCACCGTCCCGTCGTCCAGCCGGTGGCGCAGATTGATGAAGCTCGTAAACGTTTCCATGTCGCCGACAGAAAACAGATACGCATCGTAAGCCGGTCCATCCGTCGACGCCTCCGCCATAAACTGGCTGGAAACCATGTACTTCTCCACATTTTCATTGCTTTCCAGATAATTCTCCACCGCCGCCAGTTCTTCTTCGGAAATGTCCTCGTCCAGCCCTATGGTGGCGTCGTAAAGAGAGATCTCGTCAAACTGCTTATTCAATATGGCGAATATGGAATCATGCAGGCCAAAACCGGTCACAATCAGGGCCGTGCAGCCGCCGATGCCGATCACCGTCATCCAGAACCGCCGCTTATAACGGAACAGGTTGCGCATCGTCACCTTCCATGTGAAAGACAAACGGCTCCACAGCGGCCGGATATATTCCAACAGTACCCGCTTGCCGGGTTTGGGCGCACGGGGCCGCATCAGGTTGGCCGGAGTGTCCACCAGCGTGGACAGGCAGGCCCATAGCGCCGCGCCGGTCGTACAGACCACGGCCGCCAGCACCGCCAGCGAATACATCACGATCTGCGGTTTAAACTGCAGCGCCGGGATATTATACATGATATTAAATGCGTTGGCAATGACCTCCGGAATCAGGGTCGCGCCCAGGGCCAGTCCCAGCACGCCGCCGGCCAGGCTGGCCGTCAGCGCGTAACCGATGTATTTCTTCGAAATGGCCAGCCGTGAGAATCCCATAGCTTTCAGCGCGCCGATCTGGGTCCTCTGCTCTTCCACCATACGGGTCATGGTCGTCAGGCAGGCCAGCGCCGCCACCAGGAAGAAAATGATCGGGAAAATATTCGCCAGATTGCTGACGCGCTCGGAATCCTGTCCGTATCCCTCGAAGCCCACGTTGGTATTGCGGCCCAGCACGTACCATTCGCACTCGTCTATGTCGTCCAGCTCCGCCTGGGCGTCGTCCACCTCAATCTGGGCGTCGTCCAGTTTGGCCTGCGCGTCCGCGATCTCTTCCTCCGCTTCCTTCTCACCGTCCGCGTATTCCACAAGACCGTCCGCGTACTCCTGCTCGCCGTCATTCAGCTCCGCCAATGCGTCGTCCAGCTCCTGCTGCCCGTCGACGCGCGCATCCTCCAGCTCGGCCACACCGTCGTTATACTCCTGCCAGCCGTCCGCCAGTTCCTTTTCGCCGTCCTCGATCTCCTTCTTCGCGTCCTCCAGCTCGATCCGGCCGTCTTCCAGCTCCTGCCAGGCATCCGCCAGCTCTTTTTCACCGTCCTCCAGCTCGATCCGCGCGTCCTCCAGCTCCTGCCAGCCGTCCGCCAGTTCTTTTTCGCCGTCCTCCAGCTCGATCCGCGCATCTTCCAGCTCCTGCCAGCCGTCCGCCAGTTCTTTTTCGCCGTCTTCCAGCTCGACCCGCGCATCCTCCAATTCCTGCCAGGCGTCGTCCAGTTCAGCCTTGCCGTCCTCCAGCTCTTTCTGACCGTCTTCCAGCTCTTTGGCCGCGTCTGCCAGCTCTTTTTTGGCGTCGTCGAGTTCTTTTTTGCCGTCGGCCAGCTCGTCATAACCATCCGACAATTCCTTTTCGGCAGCCTCCAGCTGGCTCCTGCCCTCGCTCGCTTCCGCGTATCCGGCGTCCAGACGCGACTGGTTCGTATCCAGTTCGGCTTTCCCCTTGGCCAGCTCCGCATAGCCTGCATCCAGCTGGGCCTGGCTGGTTTCCAGCAACTGACGGTTTGTCTCCAGTTCCGCATAGCCCGCGTCCAGTTCTGCCTGACCCGTTTCCAGTGTCTGCCGGCTTGCCTCCAGTCCCGCATAACCGGCATCCAGCTTTGCCTGATTCGTATCCAGCGCTGCCTGACCAACGTCCAGCTGCTCTCTCAGAGCTGCCATTTGCTGTTCTAAGGCAGCCCTTTTCACATCAAAATCCGGCGCTGCCGGATCCAGTCCGTCAAGCAGCTGCTGAAGCCCTGTGTACTGGGCTTCGCCTGTCTCCAGCTGCCCTTTCATCTCCGTTAATTGGTTCTGCTGATCATCCAGCTGAGCCTTACCTTTTTCGTATTGCACCCAGCCGTTCTCCAATTCCGTTTTCTTGCCATCCAGCAGCGCTTTTCCCTGCTCGTACGCCAAACGTCCCTGGTCGAGTTTGGCCTTATTTTCATCTAACAGGACTTTGTTCTGTTCATAGGCCGCCCAACCTTCGTCCAACTGTTTCTGTCCCTGGTCCAGTTCGTCCCGGCCATCATAATAATTGTCCCACTGTTTATCCAGTTCTTTTCGCGCATCCTCCAGTTCTCTCTGCCCGTCTTCATATTCCTTCAGCCCATCCTGATACTCCTTCAGGCCGTCCTCGTACTTTTTCTTCCCCTCCTCGTAATCTGCCAGACCCTCCTCGTATTCCCGGACGGCGTCCTCATACTCTTTCAGACCGTCCTCATATTCCTTCCGGCCGTCCTCCAGTTTCTTTTTGTTTTCCTCGTATTCTGCCAGACCGTCCTCATACTCTTTCCGGCCGTCCTCCAATTTCTTTCTGTTTTCCTCGTATTCCGCCAGACCGTCCTCATACTCTTTCCGGCCGTCCTCCAGCTCCTTTTTGCCGTCTTCATATTCCGCCAGGCCGTCCTGGTACTCTTTCAGGCCGTCCTCGTAATCCTTTTTGCCGTCGGCCAGCTCCTGCTCCGCATCCAGCAGCTCCTGATGCGCGTCCGCCAGCTCCTGTTCCGCGTCGGCGATCTCCTGATGGTACGTGTCGATTCCCTCGTAATAATCGTCCCAGCCGTCGTCCAGTTCCTGCCGCGCGTCCGCCAGCTCCTGCCGGGCGTCCGCCAATTCCTTGTCCGCGTCGGCTTTGGCGTCGTCCAGTTCCTTCTGCGCATCGCTCAGCTCCGCCCTGGCATCGTCGATCTCCTCCTGGGCGTCGCCGACAATTTTGTCATAGCGAAGCCGGGCCCTTTCCTCTGCCAGTCCGTCCAGACTGTCCAAAAGGGCCTCCAGCCGCTCGTCATATTCATCCCCATAGCTGTCCAGCGCGGACAGTCCCTCGCCGGTAAAATACGCCATGGTATAATAATCATAATCAAAATTCTCACCGGGCACATACAAAAAACCGTCCACGGAACCATTGCCGAGGGACGATGTGCCTCTGTCCGCTCCCACATACAGCGGACTTCCAACCACGCCCACAATGGTGTAGGACAGGCACTTCAGATCGCCCTCATTGTCCTCGTCCAGCACCAGATTGAGCTGGTCTCCCACCTCCAGGCCCAGCTCAATCAGCAGCAGCCGCTCGGTTACACATTCATTCGCAGCCTCCGGCAGACGCCCCTCCCGGACATCCAGCAGATTCAGCTGCTGCGGCATGGAACGGACGCTGACGATGGCGTCCTGGGCAATGGCGTCTACCGACCAGATGCCCTCTACCGTTTCAACGCCCGCCGCATCCGCCAGGGCCTGCAGATCCTCATCCGTCAGTCCCAGCGTGGAGATCACATACGCGTCCATAAAACGGGTCCGGTCAAAATACCGATCCGCGGTATACTGCATATCCGGCGCCGCCGCCCGCAGTCCCGCCAAAAAAGCCACCGCCAGCGCCGACAGTATCAGAATAGACAAAAAACGGCTGAACGTATTTTTGACCTCGCGCACCGCGTCCGTGGTCAGCCGGTTCTTCCTGCGTCTTACCATTCGATTTCCTCCACAGGCGTCGGCGAAGCGTTACATTCCACAGAAGCCACGCGGCCATTCTTCACCCGGATCACCCGGTCCGCCATCGGCGTGATCGCGGTGTTGTGGGTAATCACCACCACCGTCATACCGCCCTGCCGGCAGGTGTCCTGCAGAAGCTTCAGGATCGCTTTTCCCGTCACATAATCCAGCGCGCCCGTCGGCTCGTCGCAAAGCAGCAGCTTCGGATTCTTCGCCAATGCCCTGGCGATCGCCACTCTCTGCTGCTCGCCGCCCGAAAGCTGCGCCGGGAAATTGTTCAGCCGCTCCCCCAGACCCACATGCTCCAGCACGCTCTTCGCCTCCAGGGGATGATCGCAGATCTGCGCCGCCAGCTCCACATTCTCCAGCGCCGTCAGATTCTGGACCAGATTGTAGAACTGGAACACAAACCCGATGTCGTGCCTCCGGTAGCCGGTCAGCTGCTTCGCGTTGTAATCGCTGACCCGCTTGCCGTCCACGGTAATGATCCCGCCGGAACAGGCGTCCATCCCGCCCAGCATGTTCAGCACCGTCGTCTTGCCCGCGCCGGAAGGGCCCACGATCACCGCAAACTCTCCCTTCTCGATCACAAAATCCACTCCGTCCACGGCGTTGATGGTCACTTCCCCCATCTGGTATACTTTTTTCACGTTTTCAAAGGATATGTAACTCATACGATCACCATCAGAAATTATTCACTGTACTATATCTTACACCGCGCCGAATGGTTTTCGCAAGCTTTTCCTCGCAATATTTGACAAAAATTCTATGAAAGTTTTGTTAATTTTATTAAAAAACAGGTCCCGGAACAAACCAGAATTGACTCAGAATTTCGCAGATTCTCTCAGAAACGGCAGGGACTGAAAAGAAAGAAGCGCAGAATACGCCCTAACATCTCACATTCAAAAATTTCGCTTTTCCGTGCATTTTCATTGCCGCGGAATCCGCAGGCACAAAAATACAGTCGCCTTTAAAAAAATTAAGGATCTCTTCGCCGGTAAAAATGACGCCGCAGCCGTCCAGGCACAAAAACACCTGAAAGGAATTCTGCGCGGTCCGAAACCCGGCCAGGCGGCGGACCGATTCCGTATTCACCAGGTACCGTTCCACCTGGAAATACCGGCACCTGCACAACAGTTCCGACGCAAAGCCCTTTTTATAGCGCAGCGTGCGGAGCGGCTGCCGGGGCTCCGCGCTGCCCTTCAGATTCGCCGTCTCCAGCGCCTGCTCGATATGCAGCGGCCGGGAATGCCCGTACCGGTCCACCCGGTTATAATCGTAAAGCCGGTAGGTCAGGTTCGAATTTTCCTGGATCTCCGCAATCAGCGCGCCGGCTCCGATCGCATGAACCGTCCCCGCCTCGATGAAAAACACGTCGCCCGGGCGGATCGGAACCTTCTGCAGGTATTTTTCCACCGTTCCGTCCTCCAGACTCTTTCGCAGCTGTTCTTTCGTAATATCGTGATAAAAACCATAGACCAGCTTCGCCCCCGGCGCGGCGTCCAGCACATACCACATTTCCGTTTTCCCCAGCTGCCCCGCCTCATGAAGCCGGGCGTAGGCGTCGTCCGGATGAACCTGAACCGAGAGATCCTTCTTCGCATCAATGAATTTGATCAGAACCGGCAGCTCCCCCGCTTTCCACAGCCCCCCATTGCCGGACGCCGGGTGCGTGCCCAGATACTCCGGATGCTCTTCCAGGATTTCCTTCAGGCTCCGCCCCTTATGCACGCCGCTGGCCGCAATGCTCGGCCCGTCCGGGTGCGTCGAACATTCCCACGTCTCCGCCAGCGGTTCCAGAGCGATCTCTTTATTAAATTCCGTACGAAGCCTGCTGCCTCCCCATATATAATCCTTCCCTGCCGGTCTCAGCAGAAACGGTTCAGCTTTCCAAATCGTACTTCCGTTTATCATGCGCGTCGATCTCCTTGCCCAATTGTACTTCTATCAGCTGAAGCTCCGTATCCGCAAGAATCGTATGCTTGCAGCCCGCTTCCATTGTGATCACATCGCCGGCTTTCACCAGCTCCTCCATCCCGTCGACGATGGTCCGTCCCGTCCCCGATATGACCGTCCACACCTCGTCCCTGTGTTCGTGGCTGTGATAATTCATCCGGTGCCCGGGAGCAATCGTCGCTTTCACCGTAAGGCATCCGTCCGATACGTCCAGGACCCGGTAATTTCCCCAGGATTTCTCCGCATACATCACCCGCTGCCCTGCGCGGTCCACCAATTCCTCTATGTTCTGGGTCTTCTTTTTGTCCGATACCAGGATTCCTTCCACGCTGGCGGACACGACCACATTTTTCAGCCCCATGCACAGAACCGGGACATTCAGTTCATTCACCACGCTCAGATTTTCGCAGGAACCGTCATAAACAGCCTCCCCGATCACCGAGTCCGTCATTTCCCGGCAAAGCGCCTCCCAGGTGCTCAGATCTTTCCAGACGCCGTCGTAGCGCAGCACCCGTATATGCTTCTCCTTCTCGGCCACCGCATAATCAAAGCTGATGCTCTCCAGCTGCCCGTACTTGTCATAGAGATCCTCGTAATCCGTAAACGGAATCTGCTCATGCGCTTTTTCCAGCACGTACTTCAGCCGGAACGTAAACACGCCGCCGTTCCACAGCGCCCCGTTTTTTATGTACCGGCCGGCCGTTCTGGCATCCGGTTTCTCCCTGAAGGTCTTCACCTCGCTGACCCGGCACTTTTCCCGCGGAATGATATATCCGTACTTTTCGCTGGGCTCTGTCGGCGTGATGCCCAGAAGCGCCAGATTCGTCTGCCCGTCCCGCACCAATTCTGTCAGCTCCGCGACCGCCCGAAAATAATCATCCTCCACATACGGATCGATGGGGCAGACGGCCACCGGCTCCTCCTCCGGCACGCCTTTCTTATCACGGAGGAACGCGGACGCCAGCGCGATCACCGGAAATGTGTTCCTGCTCTGACGCTCCACGCAGACATCCACTTCCTGTCCCAGCTGATTATGGATCGCCGAAACCTGCGCCTTGGAAGCCGCCACCGTGATCCGGGCCTGCGGGTCCGCGGAACGAATCTGCCTGCACACTCTCTGGATCATCGATTCATACGTCCCGTCCTCCCGCTTCAGCAGCTTGATAAACTGCCTGGAACGGATCTCGTTGGTCAGCGGCCACAACCGCTTCCCCGAACCGCCTGAAAGCAAAATAATATTCATAGCAAACGCTCCATATCCTCCACGATCTTCTTCTCTTCCGCCTCCGCCCGCTCACGATCCTGCGCGCTGACAGAGATATAAAGTTTCAGCTTCGGCTCCGTACCGGACGGCCGGACTACCGCCGACGCACCGCCTGACAGCCGGAATTTCAGCACATCCGACCGCGGCAGGCCATGAAGCCCCACCAGATAATCCTGGCAGCTCTCCACACAGCGGCCGCCGATCTGACCGATTTTGCCCCGCAGCGCCGCCATGATCTCCTTCATCCGGCCGAATCCGGCGGCCCCCTCGAACGTATAGGAATGAAGCGTATTCAAACAATAACCGTACGTTCTGTAAAGCTCCTGCAGTTTATCCCACAGCCGGATCCCCTGCGCCTTATAATAGGCCGCCATCTCACAGATCAGAAACGCGCCGTCCACCGCATCCTTGTCCCGCACATAGGTTCCGCTCAGATACCCATAACTTTCCTCAAACCCGAAAATATAATCCGACGCCCGGCCCTCCGACTCCAGCCGCCCGATCTGCTCGCCGATGAACTTAAAGCCGGTCAGCACGTTCACAGTCTCCACGCCGTAGGCCGCCGCAATCCGCTCCGCCAGATCCATGGTCACGATCGTTTTCACCATCACCGGCCTTGCCGGCATGGTTCCGTTCGCCCTGCGCCTGGAACAGATGTAATCCAAAAGCAGAAGTCCGGTCTCATTGCCGGACAGCAGCACATGCTCGCCCCGGTCATTCTTCACCACGATCCCTACGCGGTCGCAGTCCGGGTCCGTCGCCAGCAGCAGCTCCGCGTCGTACCGCTTCGCGTATTCGATCCCCAGCGCCATCGCTTCCCGAATCTCCGGATTCGGATACGGGCAGGTCGGAAAATGTCCGTCCGGCTGCTCCTGCTCCCGGACCACCGTAAGATTGCTGAATCCGCTTTCCCTCAGCGTCCGCAGCACCGGTTTCAGCCCCGTCCCGTTGAGAGGAGAATATACGATCGCCATCCCTTTATCCGCGCGGTCCCGCTCCGTCAGCATACTCTGCCCCTTCACCTCTGCAATAAACTCCGCGGCGACCGAATCCGGAATATAGCAGATCCGCCCCACAGACAGCCCTTCCGAGAAGTCCTGCCGCTTCGCCCCTGCAAACAGGTCCGTCTGCCGGATCCTCTCCAGAATCTCTGCCGCGGCATGGGTCGTGATCTGGCAGCCGTCTGCCCCGTACACCTTGTAGCCGTTATATTCCGAAGGATTATGCGAGGCCGTCACCATAATCCCCGCGTCGCAGCCCAGACGCCTTACCGCATAAGACAGACAGGGCGTCGGCATCAGTTCATCATACAGATAAACCTGAATCCCGTTCGCCGCGAATACTTCCGCCGCCACGCGGGCAAACAATTCCGATTTGATCCGCGAATCATAGCTGACAGCGATCCGGCCGCCCGAACAGGAATTTTCCCCGGCGCTCTTTTGGCTCTTTACATAATCCGCCAGTCCCTGGGACGCTTTCGCCACGGTATAAATATTCATCCGGTTCGTGCCCGCGCCGATCACGCCCCGCAGACCGCCTGTGCCGAACTCCAGATCCCGGTAAAAAGAATCCTCCAGCGCCGCCTCGTCCCCGGCCATGGCCTGCAGCTCCGCCGCCACGTCCGCGTCCTCCAGCGCCAGCCGCCGCCAGCGCCGGTATTCCTTCTCAATTCTTTCGCGATCCACGCTCTTCTCTCCCTTCCGCCGCGGTTTTCTCCCTCCAGTAATCCAGCGTCTCCTTCAGCGTCGTCTCCAGACAGATCTCCTTTCTCCAGCCGCAGCATGCGCGCAGTTTCGTGATATCCGCCTCGATCACCGGCACATCGACCGGCCGCAGGCGGGCCGGATCCACCGCCACCTGGATCTGCGCGCAGGACATGGACACGATCTTCTCCAGGAGCTCCGCAATCGAAACCGCCTCTCCCGAACCCACATTGTAGGTCTCTCCGGTCTGCCCCTGTTCCATCAGCAGCACATAAGCCCTGACCACATCCCTCACATCCGTAAAATCCCGCCGGGCGCTCAGATTGCCCACCCGCATAACCGGTTCCCGGAGCCCCGCCTCAATTTCCGCCACCTGCCTGCAGAAATCCGCCACCACGAATACCGGAAGCTGATTCGGTCCCACATGCGGAAAAGAACGGATGCTTACGACATCCATTCCGTAAGCGTCCGCATAAATTTTTCCAATCATATTTTGGCATGCTTTCGTCGCCGCATAGACATTCCCCGGCCGCGCCGCCGTCTCCTCCCGGACCGGGACCTCCTCCGGCCTCACATAACCGTATTCCTCGCAGGAACCCACCAGGAGGATTCTCGGTTTATATGGCGGAACGCCCGCCTCTTTTTCCCGTATATCCATGCAATCCGCCCGCCTGACTCCGTCCAGTACATGAATCGTCCCCTTGATATTCACATCGACCGTCAGATCCGGATTTTTCCAGGATAACGCCACCGAACTCTGGGCAGCCAGATGGAAAATGTAATCCGGCCGCTGCCTGTCCAAAAGCTCCGCGACCGCCTCCCGATCCAGAATATCCAGGTCCACGATTTCCGCGCCGTCATGCCGGAACCGCTCCTGTTCCATTTTCGTAGCCGTTACGGACCAGCCGCGATTTTCCAGAATATGATCGATCAGATAACTCCCCACAAACCCGGCAGCGCCTATGATCAAAGCTTTTTTCATGCGGTGTCACCTCTGTTTCAGTTCTGCGATCCGGATCTCTTCCTCCACCAATGCCATGTCATGATCCGTCATTCTGGCCACCAGCTCCGCAAACGGGATCTCCCTCGTCCAGCCCAGCTTCGACTCAGCCTTGGCCGGATTGCCCAGCAGCACATCCACCTCCGCCGGGCGGAAAAATTTTTTATTGACCCTGACAATCGTCCGTCCCGTGGCCGGGTCGATACCAACCTCGTCGACGCCTTTTCCGCTCCACTCCACCGCGATGCCCACGCGGGCGAATGCCGTCTCCACAAACTCCCGCACCGTCCGCGTCTCATTGGTCGCGATCACATAATCATCCGGCTCCTCCTGCTGCAGCATCAGCCACATTGCCCGGACATAGTCCCTGGAATGGCCCCAGTCGCGCTTCGAGTCCAGATTTCCCAGCTCCACGCAGTCCTGAAGTCCCAACTTGATCCGCGCCACGGCGTCCGTAATTTTCCTGGTCACAAACTCCTTCCCGCGCCGCTCGCTCTCATGATTGAAAAGAATCCCGCTGCAGGCAAACATCCCGTAACTCTCCCGGTAATTCTTCGTGATCCAGTGTCCGTACAGCTTCGCCACTCCATAAGGGCTCCGCGGATAAAACGGCGTCTTCTCCGTCTGAGGCATCTCCTGCACCAGCCCAAACATCTCGCTGGTGGACGCCTGATAGAAATGCGCCTCCGGCTTCACGGTACGGATCGCTTCCAGCATATGAACCACGCCCATCGCGTCAATCTCCCCGGTAGCGACCGGCTGCTCCCAGCTGGTGGCCACAAAAGACTGGGCCGCCAGATTGTAGACCTCGTCCGCCTGGGAAATCCGCATGGCGTTAATCAGCGACACCACGTCCGTCATATCCGCGTAGATAAAATGAAGCCGATCCTTAATATGCGCCACATTCCCGTAATCCACCACGCTCTTCCTTCTCATGATGCCATAAACCTCATAACCCTTTTCCAGCAGAAGCTCGGACAGATAAGACCCGTCCTGCCCCGTGATCCCGGTAATCAATGCTCTTTTCATCGCTATTCTCCTTCACTTATAATAAATTTCAGCTTGTGGGGGAATATGCCTTCTTACAAGCTCCCACAAGATAAAACGACATATGTATGCCCATAAAAAAACGGGGCACTCGGCCGCAGGCATTCGGCTGCGGATATTTGACCGCAGACACTCTGACGCTGACATTTGCCGCAGGCACTCGACTGCAGGCACTCGGCCGCGGACATTAATCCGCAGGCATTACCTGTCACAGATATTTCTCCTGCCCATGTGCCCTCAGCCGCGCCAGCAGGTCCTTGATCTCTCCCACATGCTCCTTTGAACTGATCAGCGTCGCGTCCGGCGTGTCCACCACCACGATATCCTCCAATCCCACCAGCGCCAGCAGCTTCTCCTGCCCCTGTACGATGCAGTCGCGGGTATTCACCGAAACCACATTTCCGCTCTCCACATTGCCTTCTTTATCCGGGGTCTGCAGGCGTTCCACAGCAAGCCAGGAACCCACGTCGTCCCAGCCGAACGCCCCCGGCAGAATATAGATATCGTCCGCCTTCTCCATAATTCCATAATCAATGGACTGGGACTCGAAGGCAGCAAACTCCCTCTCCAGTACTTCCGCCTGCGCCTCTGTCCCGACAGCATTGCGGATCCGCATCAGACCCGCATAAGTATCCGGCATAAAACGCTCCATATTTTTCAGGATCGACGACGTTTTCCAGATAAACTGCCCGCTGTTCCACAGATACCGTCCCTCCGCCAGATACTGCTTCGCGGTCTCCAGCTGCGGCTTCTCCACGAAACAGTCGACCCGGTACGCCTGTCCCAGCCGGGACGCCGGGTCAAAGCGGATATAACCGTACCCGGTTTCCGGATAGGCCGGCTGAATGCCGATCGTGACCAGATTGCTGTCCCTCTCCGCCACATCACAGGCCGCCCGCAGCGTGTCCAGATACAGGGGACTGTTGGTAATCTGGTGATCGGACGGCAGCACGATCATCAGGGCGTCCTCATATCTCCGGGAAATAAAAGCGGCCCCCATGCCGATGCAGGGCGCCGTGTTGCGGCCGACAGGCTCGCACAGAATATTCTGTTCAGGAAGCCCCGGCAGCTGCTTCTGTACCAGGGGCTTATAAATCTTGTTCGTCGCGATGTAGATATCCTCCATCCGCACCAGCGGAAGGATTCGCTCCACCGTGAGCTGAATCATCGTCTTCCCATCGCCGGTCAGCGATAAAAACTGCTTCGGCAGGCTCTTCCGGCTCCTGGGCCAGAACCGCTCTCCCCGGCCGCCGGCCATGATCAGGGCAGTCGTCCGCATCTTATATCAGTCCTCCATTCTGTCCTACTACAATATATTTTTCCACACAAATAAATCCTCCACCGTTCCGATGAAGGATTTGTTTTTTCCCATATTCACAAAGCTGCCAATCTAATATACAGCAAAATGTCTAATTCTGCCGATCAATCAGCTCCCCAGCGCCACTCTGCAGCGCTTCTTATAACAAGCGATTCCGTATTTCAGCACCTTCTCAATTCCGTCATCCAGCAATTTTTCCTCGTAATGCCGTTCCTCGATCTGGCAGAGCGCCAGCTCCGCGCCTTTGTCCAGGTCGCCGTCACGCGCGTATTTCACTTCTATGACGATCCCCAGTTCATCATCCTCCGTCTCGATCAGGACGTCGCCGTAGCCGTCCCCGGTCTCTTCATTGCTGGTCACATACCAATTTCCCTTAAAGCTTAAGATCCCCAGCAGGATCCCGTGATAGAAATTCTCCTTCAGATCGCGCCGCGCGAAGGTGTCGCGGATGCTCACCGTCTTCTTCAGGTACTGCTGGAACAAATCCTCCGCCTTCACAGCGTCCCCACATTTTAGAGCACCGCAGAAATCCCGCACCATTGCACCGTCCTGAGCCACTTTTTCCTTGAACAGATCCATGATCTGCCTCTTGAAAATCCCCCGGATCTCCATATTCGGGATCATAAGCGGCAACTTTTCGCCATCCGCCTCGCCGCACTTCGTTAAATAGCCGGTCATATACAGCAAGCTCCACAGATTCTCAATGGAGTCGTACATTTCCCGATAAGTAAGCTCCTGACGGATCTCTTTCATGACGGCCTCGCCAGCCGCCAGCTGTTCCAGCTCCCTGGTCGCCGCCCCCGCATCCAGCCGCTTCACGAACTCCGTAACCGCGTCATTGCCGCTGGAATTCGCCCAGTAATTCTGAGGCCGCGCTTTCGGGTTCGCCAGAAGAAGATCCACATAATTAATCACATCCCACGGACAATATACCTCCGTCTCACCGAACCGATAGCCGTCATACCATTCCTTCATCGCCCCATAGGCGTCCGAAAGGCCGTAATACGCCAGCATCTCCTGCACTTCCCCGTCCGTAAAGCCGAAATACTCATCGCACCGCGAATCCGAAACCGTCAGCACGCGCAGATTGTTCATACCCGTAAAAATACTCTCCCTGGAGATCCGCAGGCACCCGGTCAGCACCGCCATCTCCAGGCTGTCGTTCGTCTTAATCGCCTGGCTGAACATGCTGCGGATCATCTGCACCATTTCATCATAATATCCTTTATAAAACGCCTTCTGCAGCGGCACGTCATACTCATCGACCAGCAGAATAACCTTCTGTCCGTAATGCTTCTGCAGCATCTGACAAAGGGTTCCAAGGCTTCCGGCCAGCGTATCACGGTCCATATCCCATCGGCACAGCTTCACGTACTGCGCCTTCTCTTCCTCCGTAAGGGCAGGACTGGTACGAAGGAAATCAAATCTGGCCGCCTCCCAGCGTATCGACGACGCGGCCATGCTGCAGGCGCTGCGGAAATCATTTCCCTCCATGTCCTTGAGCGTCACGAACACCACCGGATATTTCCCCATATATCTCTCGCACAGGTCCGTCTCCCGCGAGATCGCCAGCCCGTCAAAAAGCGCCGGATCCGCCCCCATCTCAAAGAAATATTTCAGCATGGTCATGTTTAACGTCTTCCCAAACCGCCGCGGGCGGGTGAAGAGCGTCACTTCTGCCCGGTTGGACAACAGCTCGGTAATAAGCCCTGTTTTATCCACGTAATAGCCGTTATTCCTGCGCAGCTTTTCGAAAAACTCCAGCCCTACTGCCGGCATTTTCTCTGCATAGTTTTGTGCCATCGTCTCCACCTCCCTGCAATAACTGGTTTTTGCCTTAGCCCAAATACTTCAAGTACTATATTTTAGATACACGAGTTATCTGCTTCTGATGCTTTTCATGCTATCATTATATCTGGACTGTGGGAAAATAGCAATGAGAAACTTCCGGCAGGCAAAGCCTTTTACATTCTCCGTATTTTGACTCTTCACCCGTTAAAGAAGACTACTGCTCTGCAATCGTCAATGGTATTTCCAGAGGCACCATTCCTTTTTGGCTAAACCATGTGACGCCTTCAATCACCAAATCCACCTCAATTATATATTCACCACTTCCGAGTTCTTCAAATGGGGCAGGATCTACAACTATGTCAACCGTATCCTTTTCCCCGGACAGTATCTCTACAGGTAGTCCAGTACGTTTTCCCTCATACCCCAATACATTCCCCTTTTGATCTTTAATTCTGTATGAACCTCTGATTTCATATTTCCCATCGTTATATAGCGGCATATCCGAGAGATTCTCTATAGAAACAGGAATTTCTATTACATCTCCGTAAATAACATTCATCTGATCCATTTCAGAACTTAATATAATTTTCTGATAATCCGGTTCATAACTCTCTATAACCTTCATAGGGATGCGTAAAGGCTCCATTCCCTGTTTAGAAAACCAGGATACGCCTTCTCTGATCATATCAATTTCGAGAATATATTCGCCGGCTGATAATGGTACTGTTACATTAACTATTTCATCCTTCTTATCCCGTGCTTTAATTGGCTCTATTTTTGTCCTGATGCCGTCATAATCCAGCACCTCTCCTTCAGATGACAGAATATGGTAAGAAAGGAAAACGCCATTATCTGATGACAATTCCTGAAAAACATAACTGTCTACTGATACTTCCACCTGTGTAGTTTGCCCGCCAAGACTAATTTCCAGATATTCTTGTTTTGTTTTGAGTTTTACATCGTATTGATTTGGAACGGCATCTACAGAACAACCGATTTGCAACACGCCAACCAAGCATATTAATAATAAGTGATATTTTTTCATTATAAAAAAATTTCTCCTCATTTATTTTTCATCATCCATTTACCATAACAAAAAGCACACATAATATACCTAGACTTTTAGTCGATCTCTAAAACAGCTTTAACTAATCTGACCCCTAACTCCCTTCTATCGGCAGATTGATTTAATTCATATGGAGAAATAGCATTAGGGATTAACATATGGAATCTAATCACGCCATTAACCGGATGAACATTAAAAGTCAGTTCTTTCGTTTCAGGTAATATTATATTATTATACAATTCTTGCCCATTCTCTGATATAATCACATTCTGAGCTCCATTATAAGTTCCGTCTATGTAAATAGAAATTTTATATTGTTTTAGTTCGTCATATTTATTCGGAGCAAATGAAAAAGCCACATCATTTCTGTCTGTCCAAGTAAATGTATTTTCTGAATGGGAAACCCCTTCTCTTATAAATTCATTTGCATTCCAATTATCTCCCGAAAACCATATCGTATTATCTTCCTCTAATTTAGAAACTTTGGCTAACTTCCGATTTCGGGGTATAGATATGTACTCTTCTTTTTTTATTGCATTCAATTTTTGATTCAGCCACTCCATATCATCTGTACTTCCCAACAAGGACGTTCTCACTGTGTCTACTGAGAATGGATCCACTAATATTTTTCTCGCATAATCATCTGTATCAGTATAATATATTGGTAATGTATAGCTGTATCCTCCATCTACATGATTCACACGAGAGTTAAATGTAGAATGCAGTGGAGAATATATAATTGGGCAAAAGTCTAACACTACTTCTGCTAATGGTGTGAAAGAAGTATATAGTCCCAAATTATTATAGTATATCTCAAGCAATCCTCCTGATGCGATAATTGTTAATATTACCATTATACCGATTATCTTTCTCATCTTTTTTTGGAATACTTTTTCATAATACATAATAACTACAAAAACCATGATGGGACTTCCCCAAACACTATATCTTGCAATGCCAGTCATTCCACAATTAATATGTCCAATCAGGCAATATCCCATTATAACAAAAAGAAATAATATACTCTGAAGAATCGCGTTAAACATTTTATAATACAAAGATGCTGCAAATACTACGAAATAGGAAATCAAAACGAAACTGAAATATGGAAAATATCCATAATTTAAATCAAATAAATATGCAAGAAATCTCTGGGGTATATAATGAAAACTTGCATATCCGGCAGAAGCTGTAATATTTATATTTCCCACTAAACATAAATTGTATATTAATGGCACTATCGCAGGGATAAAACAAATGCCAACCCTTATCAGGCAAAACAAATTCTTTTTGACAGTACCCATAAAAGAATGTAGCCCATTAATACTATTATTCTGGCACATATTTACTAAAAATGAAATACCAACTGCTAGGCAAAGCAATAATAATACTGGATTCATACTGGCAGCAATAGATGCCGAAAATGCCGCTGGTTTATATAATTTCTTACTCCAATACGTTAATGCCATTATAACAAAGGAAGAAATAAAAACTTCTGCTGAAGTCCAACGAAAATAGTATAAACATGGATTTACTATCAACAAAAGTAACAGTAGTAACTTGTTTTTGTAGTTGGTATTAGCATACATATATACAATATATAAACTAATTACGTAGAAAATTGTATTCGCTAAACACCAGGTTTTTGTCAATGAAAGTCCCAAAAATTTTAGAAATAACATGACAGGAACACAGAAAAGCGAATATGTAAAGAAATACCATGGAATGACATCTCCATTTTTTGTATGAAATGGATTTGTAGGAGATACAGAAAACCCACCTTCAGTAATAAATGGCTCCCATTCAGGAAGCCATTCACACGCTACTGAAAAATCCTCATGAGATAGTGTGAAATCTCCATCATTAATGAACGAAATTGTTGGCAAGACGTAACTTCTCCATTCGCCGCTTGGATTAAAGTCATGTCCTGAAAAATATACTAACATGATTCCCATGAAAAGAACAAGGAGCATCTGGCAAGCAGTTTTATATTTTTGTTCTTTTTGATTATTTTCTTCTACGATCTTTGAAACTCCCATAATAGCCTCCATATATGTATAATATAATTTAATGTGACTTTCCAAATTCGCACTTTTGTATGCGATTCATAGATCCATTTCACAGGCAATTCATATATAACACATTTTTTTCTTTCTGCACGTAACAAAATCTCAATCAAAAAAAACCATCCAGGTTCCTCACTAGATTCTTTGATTAAATCTTCTGCTACTTCTTTTTTAAAAAATTTAAATCCGCAAATCGCATCTGAAGCTTTCATATGGAATAAAATTTTTAATATAATTACAAGAATATATGATATGATATTTCTATACCATTTTCTCCCCTGCAACACAGAGTCTTTCGAGTATCGAGATGCATTCACAATATCTACATGGTTATCCGTCCGAAAAATACTATCCATCTCCGAAAGATGTTCCAAATCTGTAGATAAGTCAATATCCATATATCCAACAATATCACATGTATTAGAGGAAACTCCTGCCCGAAACGCAGCACCAACTCCCTTTTCTTGTATATATTTATAGGAAACATTCCTATATGTCTGAGATAAATTCTTTGAAATCTCAGCTGTTCTATCTGTTGAACCATTATCAATAATTGTTAATTCCCATTCAGTATCAGAAACTATTTTCTCTATATACGAGATAGTTTTTTCAATGCCATTACGAAGACGTGATTCTTCGTTTAGCACAGGGAACAAAATATTTATCCTCATACATCCCCCTAAAAATAACATTTATTTGTTTCGATATAGCGTTGAATATCCATATATATTTCAGATGCTGGTTTAATATATCCATTTTCACTATTCCACAAAGTGTCATAATTCGTTTTTAACCTATACTGAATATAGTCTGAACCTATGTGATTCGTAAATATGTCATGATATAAATACCAATATAGATTTCCTGCATTTATTGGCTCAGTAACCAGATTTATGACAGGTATCTTATGATCTATCACTTTTAAAATATCATCATATAAGTACTTCAAATTATAAAATTGATAATACGCTCGGCTATCTGTATACATAAGCGAATTATATTCACTCTTCCTGAAAAATGACTCAAGTTCTTTATTTTCTTCTTTACCAATAAATCGCAATTTCATAAACTCTTCATCATATGGTTCGTAATATTTTTTAATCTGCTTTTCTAGCCTTTTATAAAAATCAATCGATATCATGCGGGGAGTTCTATTTATTAAATCATAAATAAAGTTTTTCTTTAATTTATTGCCATATATTGCCGGTAATCTGATAATATGATAATCACTAATACATGATTTTACCCATTCCTCCAACATATATCTATGTTTTCCATATGGCGATAATTTCGTATCATCTATTTTACTATTTTCAGTACATCCATCTAAAGAACTGTAAACATCTACCGTAGAAATAAGAACCAGTTTTTTTGGCATTATGTTTTTAATATTTTTAATTGCTGAATCTATAATCTGCTTGTCCTCCACATAATATTTATTCGCGAGATACTTTGTCCCTGGCACTCCTGCATATATTAATAATTCTGGATGTGTTCCATATGCATTTTCGATATTTTTCGAATTATACAATCCTTCGAAATCTGTTTGTTCCAGTAAATTTGAACCTACGAATCCTGTATAACCAACAAGTGATTTCACTATTTATCCTCCATTATTATTCTTTCTGTTGACTCAATAAGATAATCTTGTTGAGTTAAAATTGTTTTTAAAATTAAAGATAAATACTTAAGTGTTATTGTCATTAAAGAAAAAACACCAAAAAAGGCCATTGAAAGGAAGCCCATAATTGGCGCCCAACCTTCGACCGGCCTGCTCTTACCAAAATATATAAAAAAAGTATACCCTAAAACCAGTAATGCAAATATGGCGAAAGAGCAACTGAATATAAAAGAGATTTTCTCAAAAATATTTGTGAAAATAATAAACGAATCTATAGCCAAACTGAAACGATGTTTTTTTTCATCTTCTGAATATTTTAAAGTATTTTTCTTATTATCATAAAAGTAATAATCCGTTTTCAAACCGCAATTGTTATATATGGCTTTTCTATATGGAATCGATGAGTTTATAGACAGAATTCGATTCCAGGCCCGCCTAGAAAGAATACGAAATGTTTCATGATAAATTTTACCTTGTTTTGAACTTGTATTATATATTTTATAAAATATATACGAAAAACCAACATTTGTGTTTTTGGGGACCGCAGATACTATATCAAATCCTTCTAAAGCTCTATAATATACTTTCATTATCATATCAATATCATAGTCCACATTCAATGTGTCAAATTCATAAATAAAATCTCCTATTGCATAATTTTCTCCAGCTAACATACCTGACTCAATTCCCTGAAAATCCTTCAAGTTAACAACAGTAATTGGGAATTTATATTTTTCTTGCTTAATATTTTGTTTTATCTGAGCCATACATTCAGTTGAAGAAGCATCATTTACAAGTATTATTTCATAATTATCAAAATGCTCATCTAAGACTCGTCCGATAATACGCAAAAATGATAGATATCTATCACTATTGTTATGGACATAAGTTATTACTGAAATAAAATTCTTTTCTTTCATATTCATTCGAGCAGCACCTCCTCCAAATCATACACCGTATTAATTTTCCCAGATAAAACACTTATAAACGTTGGATTATCTGAATGCTTTTTAATAACTGTAGGCCGCGAATCATCTATTTCCGATGATTTTAATATTGGTTTCATTGAAAACAAGGAACTTTGATAATTGAACGTATATTGAGGCAACAAATATTTTCTTGCAAGATGATCCATTTGCGTCCAAGCAGAGGCTGGTTTCGCCAAACATTCATTACAATTCCCCAAATGTTTTGGATCACAAAAACCTCTACTTTTTATTTGACAAGAAAAAGTAGGAAATTTATCATAACTTGTAGCATGCGGAGTAAAACATACAGAAGTTAAAGAATGAAATCCTGTTTTCCCAAAAGGCATAATTGAAAAAAAGGGACCATCCATAACTGTAATTCCAACATTCATCAATTCTGTACTCACTTTGCATAAGATAATTTCACAAAGTTCGTATTTAATACTATATAATTCCGCTCCAATCATCGAATTTATTTGATTCGTAGCCGCATATGTAGCATTTAAAATATATGGTGCATTAAACTCATCTCCATTTGACAATACTATTGAATAAATTGCAGATTGAAGATTGATTTCCTTAATGCATGCACCATATAATATTTTTATATTGTTAAGTTTTGATATCTCTTCAGCAAAAAAATTTTTCAAAATATTAGCATCATACGTATATTCTTTTGTTAAAAAGGCGCCATCACACAATTTATTGATAAAATATTTATTAGGATTAATTTCTTCACATGGAATATTGGCTGCCATACAGAAGTTTTTAAACGCTTTCGCACTTGTCCATGAATATTGAGACGATGTAGCGTATATTTGATCAAACTCTTTCAAAATACAAAAACCATAGTCTTTTGTAAACCTTTCAAAATAGTTGGCAGATTTTATAGCAGTAGATATAGAACGTGGATAATGATATCCCATGTGAACGCGTGCCTGATTTATATATGTCGCCCGTTTAAACGAAGCTGTTTCACATTCTAATACTAGAACTTTCTCGCCCCTTTTCCCGCAAAAATATGCTGCATATAGACCATACAATCCAGCACCAATAATTATTTTATCATACATACTTTTCCAAATCCTTTTCTCTTCAGATTAAACTAATCATAATTATTTCAAACATAACTTTATTCATTCTGTTTATCTTCTGAAATAAATCACATAACAACTATCCACATACATATTCACCAAATTCTAAATATCATTGATCATTCGACACCATTAAAAACTAGAAATTTGCTCATTATATAATTCAAAATAATAACAATAACATTAACTATTACTTTCGTGAAATTATCCGGAAACAGCCAAATATCCACTAGAATCCACATCAAAAACATATCTATTATTCCCGTGAATATTCTGCTCGATACAAATCTGCAAAGACGTCGAAAGCTTCCTCGCGCTTTTATTGGTGCATAACCAAAAACATAAAGACTATTTGTATAATATGCAAATGCAACTGCTATAATCCATGCCATTGCATTACTCGCAAGGAAATGGATATGGAAATAATGAGCAAAGATAATGTAGCTTACCGTATTTATCACCATCGTTAATATTCCACATATTCCATATATAATTATTTCTTTATGTTTTTTAATTACATCCCACATATTTGTCCCTTCAATATACTAAACATTGTCAATACAATCATTACGCACATATTGCAACTAACGTTTTATTACGATTTATTTCATTTCCTGTTACAAAAACTGTCAGCATATACCTTCCGGGTCTGCTATTCTTAGTAATGCCAAACACCGGCAGTTCAAAATACTCTATACCCTTTTCAACAGCAAACGCCGTGCCCCCTATCACAGTTTTCCCTTCGGCATCACATATTCTGTAATTAACATTCAATTCCATTTTCTCTGGATTCACCAGATAGAATGGCACCCTGATAAATCCGCCTATCGGAATCTCTATCACCTGCGGAACATCAATATACACCTGCTCATTCTCACAGCGTATACCAAAAGAAGGAACCTCCCCATACTCAACTACATATTTTCTCCTGTACTGCTCAAACTGCTCCTGCCATATGATATACTGATTCAGCTCTGTCCGTGCTTTTGCTGCTTTTCTTTGATTCTCTGTTTCGATTCCATCATAATATGTCTGGGAAAAACCTTCAAATAACCCGCCCGGCTCATACAGGGATTCATAATAGTTCTCAAACAGCATATCCTGCGGCGGAACATCTATCCGCCAGTCAGTTCCGCTCCCCGGCCAGCCCATTGTAACATACGGTTCTGAACTGATCAGATTGGAATAATGATACTGCACATAATTAAAATAAGAACTCCACTCACATAATCCCATATCCTCGATGCCCGGATGTGCGTCCAGCATCTCGCAGTACAATCTCTTGTCGATAATCTGCGGCATATGTGCACTGTATTGTTTGCAAGGATAATGCTGCTTTCTTAAAAAATCTCTTGTTTTAAACATTCCATAATCGTAAGAAGTCATATTACCGGCGGTTCCCTGCCACCGGTCAAGATAAGCGGAATAATATGCCCTGTATTGTTGATCCGTGACAAACTGCCATTTTTCAATTCTCTTTAACGGTCTGTAATCATCATCACTCATGATGAATACGTCATCCAGCACATCACTCCGCATAGCAAGGCAGCGAAGAAGGAAATTCCTCTGTTCATGGTCTTTCGGCAAGGGTCTTCCTCTTAAAAGTTGGTTATCTGTCAGAATAACCAGTTTCATCCTGCCGTGGTAACTCTGCTTCATGGCTTTTGCTACCGAATCCGGACAACAGATTACGACCTCATCAATAAATGCCATAAAGTGATCGATAAAGCGCAAACTTTCCCCTATTGCATCTGGCCTGGCTGTCAGAATCACCATCTGCTTCAAATCCTGTTTGGGAGTATATTCCTTTATCTGCAGTAATTCCAGGGCTTCAATGATCCTATCCGCCGTTTCGCTCCAGGTAAACGGCTTAAATTCTTTGATA
The DNA here is from genome assembly GCA_947626915.1 of uncultured Lachnospiraceae bacterium. Lineage (GTDB taxonomy): Bacteria > Bacillota > Clostridia > Lachnospirales > Lachnospiraceae > UBA3402. The sequence continues at coordinate 38,260 of CANQUA010000009.1, read as the reverse complement.
TGTTCTATCATCCCGGCATACTCATCCGGATTATCCAGATAATGATTCAGCAACTCAATAAATTCCTGTGGGCTGTCTGGATCAAAATATCCGCAATAATCCTGTCCCACCTCCTGCAGCACCGGTTTCCGTGATGCAAGCACAGGAACGCCTCGCTCCAGTGCCTCTATGATAGGCAGACCAAACCCTTCGTTATATGTAGGAAATGCCACCATATACGCATGGCGGTACAGATAATCAATAGCCGCATCATTCAATCCTTCAAAATAAAAAAACTGTTTCCCTAAATACTGATTCTCCTTAATTCGCCTTTCAAATGCCTCCACATTCCATCCAATTTTTCCTGCAAAAATAAGGCGGGTTCCTTTAGAAAAAAGCTCCTGCTCAAACGCGTCGAGGACCAGTTTATGGTTCTTTCTCGGCTCAATCGTGCCAATGCACAGAACATATTTACCGGATGCTGCCTTTTTGACATCCCTGGGTACATCTTTTGAATTCATTTTCGCAGTTTTGTTAAAGTCGGAACCGAGCCATGACACATACCCAGGTATATGTTTCAGCCCCAGTCGGTCCATCAATTTATAGATCTCGTCCAGTGTGCTTTGCGCGGATGCAATCAGAATATCCGCATACTGAAGATATGCCCCAAGGTAATCCATAAAATTGAATGTTGTGTTCACATGGCAGAACTGCGGTTCCGTGATTGGAATGATATCGTAGATATACACTGCCAGTTTCACACCTGCGTTTTTCAATTCAGGAAGCAAAGTACTTCTTTTATAGGAGGAATTCCAGACACTGTCCAGATCAAAAAAGATATCTCCGGCTTTAATCTCCGAAGGGCGGATGACCTTTTTACCATAGACTTTCGGTTTTTCCTCACATTCTCCCCGGATGTATTCCACAAACAGCTTTTTATCCAATACAGAAAAACTGTTCATCTGCGGCGTAAGTGCCAGAAGCTCCAGTCTCTCCGGGATACGTTCCATCATTTCCAGAATGACGCTGCGAACCACCCTTTGTATTCCTGTTACAAAATTCACCTGAAGCACATTGGTAACATCAATATATATCTTCTGCATATCCGGACTGTCTCCTGATCATTTAAGTATTTTTTTTGCAAGCTTCTTCATCCACTTCGGCATCCTGGAATATATTTTCACCAAACGATCCATACCTGCATATCCAGTCTGTACAACCACCTGTACGGGCTGTTTTTGCGCAGATGAGTAGATATTATTGCAGACGCGGATGCCTTTCTGCTTATATTCTGCCGAATTAACCAAAGTTGTAATTAATTTGATTCTATATTCCTCGCACGGCATATCCTCCTTTTTGGCCCAGTCTGCAATCGCCCCCTCATCCGGAAATCGTCTTAATATGGACGCAAAACTGGCCTGTACCAGACCTTTCTTATTTAATCTCCTCAGTTGAAGCACATCAGCCGTGTCCGGTGCAATCCCAACCGTTGTAAGAAAAGCCTCCTCTAATGGAATCATTTCCTGTCCGGCCGCTTCCATATTAACTTTCACAATATGAAACAACTCCGAATATACTTTTTTCTCGCCTTCTGTTATCATACGCTTTTGTTCCCTCTCACTGTTTTATCGCGACTGCCGCATAGTCTCTGCTCCCAAATAGTTGGTCTGAAACCTCTTTCATGCTTTCGTTGAATTCGTCCAGATTAACAACTCGGTCACTTTCTAGTACGGGAATCCGGGTCGGCAGTCTACTACTGTCTGTATAGACAATCTCGATATTCCTGAAGCCGGCAATATGCAGATAATACCGGAGAGTCTCAGGATGCACAGGCCTTGTATGCGTAGGATCTGCATAAAACGCATGGGAATAGATTGCCAGACATGTCGGATTCGGTGTTTCTATGATCAGGCACCCACCTGGAAGCAGTTTCTCATAAGCAAGTCCGCAAAACTGTATCAGTTCCGCAACATGCAGATGTTCCGCCACCTGTCCAAAGAATATCCCGTCCACCAGCTGACATTTCCGCAGATACTCCAAAGCATCCTGATGATATACTTCAAATCCCATCTGCCCGCATTGATCCACAAACGGTTGATACAGATCCACACCCACTGCCTGAATACCGTTCTCGTGCATCAGTTCAAGGAATTCACCCCTGCCGCAGCCTAAATCCAGTACATTTTTCTTTTCTTTGAAATATGGTACATATATCTGCTGCCTCTGTTTGATGAGGTCACGGCTGCCCCTGAAATTATTCTCAAACTGTCCATAATCGATCAAAGAATACGGATTATCAAGCTCCATCGTCTCAACAATTCCCTGAAGACGCTTATTATTGCTCCGCATATTTTCTTCCAGTGTAAGCAGCCGGTTTGTGTGGTTTCCGTTTATTTTTCTTGACTCTGTAATATCTTTTTCATAGCTGTCAATGACTTTTCCTATATCTTCAATCAGCCCGGCCTGACTCCTGATTCCTTGCTGCAGTTCCTTGATAAGCTGATTATCGCCCTGTATATTTTCTTCCAGCATCAGAAGTTTTCTGGCATAGCTTTTATCAACCTCTTGCTGCTCAAAGATTTTCTTTTTCAAATCAGTAAAAGACTTTTTTATATCACATATCTGTCCATTTTGCTTTTCAGTCTCTGTCTCCAGCAATAACAGATGGTTCTCAAATTTACTGTTCTTACCGTTTTGTGCCTCCACATACCTCTCGCACATTTCCCGAATATCATCTCGAATCAAATTAAAGATCTTTCTTTTCAACCATTGAATGAGCACACTTCAGCACCTCCTGCATTTACATGGCATCCAACGTCCAGCTATGCTTGATTCTACATACCCCCACATCCGATATATCGGAATAGACCGTGATCCTGGCCGCCTTCGTATAATAATCTACCGGAATACCTACGTTACACTCAATTGCCAGGTCTATACTGTATTCTCCCGGGAGCAGTTCCACCTCCTCCAGTTCCAATTCTACGCATCCGTTTGTTTTCAAATCATATCGTGGAAAATTCTCGATTCTGGTATTGGTCCCGTAACATCTCATGCCATCCGCACGGAATATTCCGATTCCAAACACAGCGTCCTGAACCATTTTTACTACTTCATAGCTTATCTGTATCTTAAAGCTGTCACCAGTCTTAAAAACGGTTCTGGTCTCTCCGCCCGCATCCAAAATCCGAATATCCGTGATTCTGGCATTTCCATTTCCCCATCGTTCTTTTTTCTTTTCATCCGGCTTGGGGGCAGGCACACTGGACGCGATCTTTTTTGTGATTGTCTCCTGTCGTTTCTGTCCCATGAAATCTAAATATTCCGGGTGGACGACTCGCGGCAGTCCTTCCGCCTGTATCTTACCATCCTGAATCCAGATACTTCGTTCACAAATCTGTTCGATTTGCTGCAAAGAATGCGAAACAATCACGATCGTTGTTCCCTGCGCCTTGATCTCCCTTAACCGATTAAAGCATTTAGCCTGAAAATTCGCGTCACCAACCGCCAATATCTCGTCGATCAGCAGGATGTCCGCGTCTACATTGATTGCCACTGCGAACGCTAACCGGGTATACATTCCCGATGAATAGGTTCGCACCGGATTATCAATGAATTTTTCCAATTCTGAAAAATCAATAATGTCCTGAATGCGTTTATCTATTTCCTTTTTGGTTAGCCCGAAAATCGATGCATTCGTATAAATATTCTGTCTTCCACTCATATCAGGATGGAAACCGGCTCCAAGCTCAATCAGGCTGGATACCCGGCCACGCATCTCGATCGTACCGGAATCCGGATACATGATGCGGGTCAAAAGCTTCAGTGTTGTGCTCTTGCCGCAGCCGTTTTGACCAATCAGACCGACCGCTTCGCCTTTTTTTACCTCAAAACTGATCCCATTCAGGACCGTCCTCTTTTCATACTTTCTTCGATTTCTAAATAGCACTTTCTCTTTCAGCGTCTGCCCTTTATCAAGATATACTTTGAATTCTTTCGTAACCTGATGGACTTCTATCGCATTTTCCGGCTTCACTCACATATCCTCCAAATTACAGTTCTTCTGCAAAATGCTTTTTTAAGTGTCCGAATGTCACAACTCCTATAACTAAAACAACCACACCAAAAAAGAGCGCCTGAACCAGCGTATTAAGTTTTGGCATAACGCCATAATACAAAATATCTCTATATGCGGTTATCACCGGACACATCGGATTGAGATTAAACACCCACAGCATTTTTGTGGGAATCTGACCGGTCGAATACATAATCGGACTTAAAAATTGCCATGCCATAGCTACAATCCCCAGAATATACTCTACATCCCTGAGATATACCGTAATTGCTGAGAACAGCATCGTCATGCTGAGCGCCTCGATATATTCTATAATCATGATAAGCGGAAGGAACAATATCGCGTGAAAATTCAAAATCTTTCCTCCCATTATAAGCGCTGCAAAAACAATGATAAACGACAAGAGCATATTCACAAACTGACTCGTGACAAAAGCAATCGGCAATACCTCTCGCGGGAAATAAATCTTCTTTACCATATCCTGCTGAATCCATATACACCTCGAACCGGCTGACAGGCATGTGCTGAAGAAAATCCACGGTATCAGCGCCACAAATAAAAAAAGATAGTAGTCTTCAATTCCATTCCGCATGATAATGGAAAACACCATCGTATACACACCCAGCTGCAGCAGCGGATTGATGAACGTCCACAAAAAGCCCAGTACTGAGCCCTTATAACGTCCTTTCAGATCCCTTCGCACCAGGCTGAATATCATTTCGCGGTATGCGTAGATTTCTTTAATCGTAGTCATCTATTTCCCTCTGGTCCTGTCGTTTTTATTTACTGGTCGATGCCAGCTTTTCATAAAGCTCTGCCAGCTTCCGGGCTGAATCATCCCAGCTGAACATCCGATACCGTTGTGATCCCTTTTCAGTTAATTCCAGGGAATAGGCTCTGTCTGTCATGACCCGGCAAATACCTTCCGCAATCGAGTCTTCAGAAAACGGGTCCACATAGCAGGCCGCATCCCCTGCGACTTCCGGGAGAGAGGCCGCGTTCGAACAGACAACCGGTGTTCCCCAATACATTGCTTCAAGGACAGGAATGCCGAAACCCTCGTAAATGGAAGGGAACACAAAAACCTTCGCTTTTGCATAGAGGGTATTTCTCTCATCTGCCGGCAGATACCCTGTCAGCAGTACATCCCCACGGCTCTCAATACGCTCCAGAGTTTCGAAAAACTCTTGATTATTCCAGCCTTTTCCGCCGCATAATACCAGCTGACTGTCAAGTCCTGTTTCCTTTTTCAGGCGGTCAAACGCCCGCAGCAGCCTCACAAGATTTTTCCGCGGTTCAATTGACCCTACATATAACAGGTAATTTCCCCTGATGCCTAACCTCTCGAAAAGCTTCCTGCTGCCGCAGGTTTTTCCATCGGTATTTACTGCCGGATAAACAACCGCGACCGCATGTTCCGGCGCCCCGCACAGAGCCATAATCTCTTGCTTAGAAAACTCTGAGCAGGTCACAACCAGCGAACTCCGTCTGATGCTGGAGTCAAGGTCCTTGCGCAGCCTTTGCAAATTCGCTTTGCTCATGGTTTCCGGATACCGGGCGTATGTCATGTCATATACTGTCGTAATCATTTTTCCATGGATTTTCGGAGGCGCACAGTAATTAAAAAAATGGACGATGTCCGCCGTCCCAAAAAAACTCTCATAATCTACAGGAAGAACATTCCATATGCGCCGATAGACCCCATATGGGAACACGGAACTTTCCTTTAGTTCAAACGGCATGGCCTCTTTTAATGAAGCATGCTGATGCCGCCGCAAAAAATTGAAAACGTTGCCCTGAAACGTTATGCCATCCACACTTTTCAGTCTGCGGGCCAGTTCGTATGTATAGATCCCTATGCCGGTCATATTGCCGCAGCAGGGCTGCAGTTCCAGCGATACGCGCATTTATTCACCCTCACTCCGGCAGAGTCTCGTGACTATCTCATCCAGCCGCTTTGCGGATTCTTTCCAGCTGAACCTTTCTAAGTTCTTATAGCCCTGGGATACCAATTGCTCTGAAAGCGAAGCATTTTCCAGAATACCGCGCATTCCGGAGCAAATGTCAGCGACATGATAGGGATCGATATAAAGCGCCCCGCTGCCGCCGGTTTCCGGAAGCGCGCTTCGATTACTGGTCAAAACCGGTACCCCGCACGCCTGAGCTTCCAGCACGGGAAGACCAAAGCCTTCATACAGCGTAGGAAAGGCAAATAAACTGGCCGCGGAATATAGTGCCGGCATGTCCGCATCCGGCACGAATCCGATAAACTTTACATCTTTCTGATGCGCCACTCCATCCATCGCCTTTGCGCGGTCAAATTTCCACCCCTGTCCTCCGGCGATAACCAGCTGGTGAGGAATACGGCTTTGTTCCTTCAGCAGATCAAACGCCCGGATCATACGTTTCAGGTTCTTTCTGGGATTAGAGTTTCCTACAAAAAGTATGTACCGTTCTGCCAGACCATATTTTCTTCTCATCGCTGCCAGGACTGCCGGATCATCCACACGTCTCAGCGATTCCGGGCAGGCCATGGGGACCACTCTGACCCGTTCTTCCGATATGTTCAGTATTTCGATGATCTCCTGTTTCGTAAACTCTGAGATAGCAATAAACAAACCGGCCCTGCGCCGGACGTAACGGTACCGCATTCTCCACCAGATGACTCTGGACTGCTGATATACTTCCGGCAGACGGTATACCGCCAGATCCGTAATCACGGGGACCAGCCTGCATGTCCCGGGCAAAAAGAATGGGGTCCCGGAATCATTGGTTAATAAAACAGCCTCCCTGCAGTACTTTCGTCCCATCAGAAAAGTCTGAAAGATCATTCGCCTCACACTCTGCCCATGGCTCCATGGTGAACGGATGATTTCGGTATTCTTTCCGGCAGGAAACCCTGGACTGTCTCCGGACAATATCACCGTACATGGCCGCTTTGTCACATCGGCATACGCCCCGAACAACTCCCGTATCATCACACCGATTCCGGAACTGTCCGGTTTATATTGCAGCGCATTGATCACGGTCTTCATGAATATTCCTTTTTCATGACTTTTTCTATGATCTCCAAACGGTATTTCGCCAAGGAAGAAAAGTGATTTTCAACCAATTGCGTCTGGTCGGATTCGATCGCCCTGCAAATACATCCCGCGATGTCTGCCGGGTTTTTCGGATCAAACCGCAGCGTCTTCTCACTTATCAGTTCCCGATTCCCCCGGATATCCGAGCACACCACCGGTGTTTTCACCGCGATTGCTTCCATAAGCGCCATCGGAAGTCCTTCCTGCAGGGAAGGAAACACAAATAAATCCGCCGCCCGGCACAGCTGCGGAATGTCTTCCCGGTAACCCAAAAACAGGACCCGGTCCGCTAGTCCAAGTTTCGCAGCCAGGGTCTTGAGTTTCTTTTCCGTCTTACCCTGGCCGCAGATTACGTAACGCAGGCCGAAGCGGTCCGGGAAACTGCAGGCAGTTTTTTCCGCCTGATTCCGAAGCGGCGCCCTAAATACCCTGCCGCCTCTCCCGCACTGCTCCTTTTCATCTCTGAGAATCCTCAGCGCCTGTATCACCCGCCCCTGGTTCTTCCTTTTAATCAGTTCTCCCACTGAAAGCAGCATCTTCTCATTCTCAGCGATCCCCAATTCCCTGCGAATGGAATCTCGATCCTCACCGTTCGGTCTGACCTTTGTGAGGTCGATCCCGACCCCCGGCAGACGGACGACACGCACGGCTTTCAGCCACTTTCCGGCAAATCGGTAGTCCTCCTGATTCACTGTATTCAGGATATCCGTCCAATGGGCGCATACCCATTCCACCGGGAAATATAAAAGCCAGTTTCTAACCGGCGCTCCCCTATAAAAATGGAACCCGTGGGCGGTGTAGATCACCCGGGTTCCATGGGTTTTTCTCTTTTTTCGAAAGGCCAGCCTCGTCATCGCGGCGCAGATCGGCGAATTGCAGTGGACCAGCGCAAAATCTTCTTCCGCCAGCTTTTTTAGCTGGCAGTAAGAACGGAACTGCTTTCGGAGGTTCCCGATCTTCCTGCTGAAATCGATCTGCACTACACGGCAGCCCAGGCTTTCCATCTCTGCCCTGAAAGATGCGATTCTGGCAGGCGGACTGGAATCTTCTTCTCCGCTGAAATCCGCCGCCAGCGTCACTTCGCAGCCGGCTTCCAGCAGGAGTTTTATGTTGCTGCGGTTGAAATTATCAAGCATGGATGCCACGGACGCGGTCATTAATGCTTTTTTCATCTGTTTTTTATCCTTTTCCGATTACACTCCCGACTTCTGACCCTGCCCTTCCGGAATCTTTTGTATTACCTCCGCCGGGGCTTCCAGTTCCAGCCGCTGCCCCAGGAAATGGGTCCGGAGCTTTACGCTGTGCTTTTTTACATTGCAGACAATTCCGGTCATACCGGCCAGCTCTCCCTCCGCGATGATCACCTGATCTCCCGGTACCAAACATACAGCTGTCTCTTTCTTTTCCTGTGAAACTGCGCCGGAACCGAGTGCATCGTTTACGGGCTCCCCGGCCCTGGTACTTTGAGAAAGGTTATATCTCGCCATAGAAAAATCAGAACAGATCCGGTATCGTTCCGGCACACGGATTGGGGCCTCCACCTTTCCGTATTGAAGCTGCCTGCGGATATCCTCCTTCAGAACTATCCCCAGCATGACCTGCTTCTCCGCTCCGGCCAGGCGCAGGCGGACCATAACGTTCCTTTTCTTATAATTGTATCGAACCACCTGCGGCAGACATCTGCTCAGGGGGCCGGTTACCTGCTGGATCTGCCCATGTCCATCCGTGGCCAGATAGGACAAGCCGATCACATGTCTTTCGTCCATAATATTCTGCAGAAATTCCGCTTCCGCCTTTTCCAACGCCAAAAAGAACAGATTGTCGTCCGCTACGATCTTCGACATGGCCGGCACCTGTTTCAGACTCAGATACAGCTGCTCCGGCTGATCCGTAGTAACAAAAACATAACCCGGAAAAGCACGCTGGATGTGAACCATGGATTGCTGCTGCCGTCTCCAGAACTGCTCAAAATACACTACAAAACAGGTTCCATACAAGCCGGCCGGAATTATCTTGCGGATCAGGCCCGTCAGCTTCTCCTCGCCTCCGGTTTTCGTCTGTAGTACATACCAGTGCATACGCTCTCCTCTTCTCCCGGATTCAGGGTAGGCTCCGCCCATTCGCCCGAATTTCCATCCGCGCAAAAAGCGTATGCTTCGCCCCTCCGGCAGTAAGATCAAAATGCCGAATATCAAAAAGAGGCGCGGCTCTTGCCATCCATATAACCCCATTTCAGGAACTGCAGCCTCAGGCCCGCACTTTCCCGTCCCGGTTTTGTCTGTAATCATGGCTTCGGGAGCCTCAAACGCTCTGTCCGCCATTCAAAACGAGTACAATACATCTGTCATTGCTCTCGATTTGCTTTATTATGATACCACGCTTTCTTTTATAATTCAAGACCCTTTCTTTTGGAAAAAAAGTTAAGTCTTTCTTATGTAAAAATGGTAGAATTTATTAAAATTTTCCCATTTCGGCTTTTTGTCACGCACATTCCATTTATTCTGTTGACTTCTCCGCCACATAGATTATAATGGATTTAGTTGCGATCACCGCCGCCCCAGCATCCTGGCAGCGGCCTTTTGGTATATAAGCAAAGGAAGGGATGTTATGAAAATTCAGGAGGCAACCGTAAAACGAATCCAGCAGCTCCGCAAGGGACAAAAGCTGACGATCCGCACGCTGAGTGAAAAGAGTGAGATTTCGGAATCTACACTGAAATCCATTCTTCAGGGAACCAGTGAAAATCCGGGCATCGCCAGCCTCAAAAAAATCATGAAAGGTCTGGGAATCACGGTCCGCGATTTCTTCGACGCCGATATTTTCGACGATCTGGAACCGGAAGACTGACGGCCGGTCCCCGGAAAACCTCTCCGGAAACCGCCAGTCGGCATACGGGACTATGCCGCAGGATTTGCAAACCGCGGCCGGAAATGCCGGAAGAAAAGATGCTTATTGACAAAAGCAGGGTTCTGTATTATATTAAGAACAGTTACTATAATCATAATCATACAAGGAGGATCAAACATGTCAAAGTATGCGGGTACCAAAACAGAAAAGAATTTGTGGGAAGCGTTCGCAGGTGAGTCTCAGGCCAGAAACAAATATACCTACTTTGCTTCCGTAGCGAAAAAAGCCGGTTATGAGCAGATCGCGGAACTGTTTTTAAAGACGGCAGATAATGAGAAAGAGCACGCAAAACTGTGGTTCAAGGAACTGGGCGAGTTAGGCGACACCGCTGCCAATCTGCTTCACGCGGCCGAGGGTGAGAACGCGGAGTGGACCGATATGTATGAACGCATGGCCAGAGAAGCCGAAGAAGAGGGCTTCACGGCCCTGGCCGCCAAATTCCGCGGAGTAGCCGCGATTGAGAAGTCCCATGAGGAGCGTTATCGCGCGCTGCTGAACAATGTGGAGACAAAACAGGTCTTCGAAAAGAGCGGCGTTCAGGTTTGGGAATGCCGCAACTGCGGCCATATCGTAGTTGGCGTCAAGGCTCCGGAAGTATGCCCGGTCTGCGCCCATCCTCAGAGTTACTTCGAAGTACGCAAGGAAAACTACTGATCCCGAAAATCGCAGGGTATATATCCTGCCGTATAGGAACCGCGATGTAATAAAATGATCAGGAGGGATGACCGGCCCGGTTAAGGGAACCGGCCATCCTTCTTTTTGTTTGCTGCCTCTTAAGCGATTGGATTTCATCTGATTTTCCGTCTTCCGCCCCCCATGCCGCCTGGGGCACAAAAGGAATCCCCCGGAACGCGCCTCAGATCAGCTCGCACTCCGGCTCAGACGCTCCTGCCGTGCAGATACTGCCGTCGGCATCCACCGTAATCCTGGTCAGATGCCCCGCCAGTGTCACATCGCGGCTGAATCCGTCATCGTCATAAAGTTCATACAGCGCTGCCGTTTTTACATAATGCAGCAGACGCAGATGGGAAGTCGTCACTTCTTCCGTAAAATTGCCGCCCTCCGACAACGGAACCAGATGATCCGGCCGCAGGAAAATCAGCACTTCGTCGAGCGCGGCTTTCACATAATGATGTCCGGCCGGCAGACTCTCCGTTTCAAAAGAGTCCTTCCCGCGCATACGATACAGTTTCATATCTTCCGGCAGATACACATAGCGTCCGCCCGCATTCTGCTGATAGACCGGAGCGATCATAAGGCCGGAACCCACCATCAGCTGGTCCTCCACCTGGGAAGCGAACGTATCCTCCGGGTAAACAAAGGCCAGCGGCAGAAACATCATATCATCCTCCAGAACCGCTTTCATAAATTCACTGTAAAGGTAAGGAAGCAGCGCATAACGCAGTCCGATGATTCTGCGGAAGCTGTCCGTATCGCCGAACCGGTAAAATTCCTGCTCTCTGGTTCCCACGGCCGAATGATTGCGCATCAGCGGCGTAAAGATCCCCAGTTCCAGCCAGCGAAGCATCAGATCCTCGGTCGTATCGGCTCCGAACCCGCCCAGATCCGCGCCTGTATACAAGAATCCGCACATATTCAGCGACGGAAGCATCTGCAGATTCAAAAGGATGTGAGACCACCAGGAACTGTTATCGCCCATCCAGATACCGCCGTACCGGTGCATCCCTATGTAGGAGGATCTGGAAAACAGCAGGATCCTTTTCTCAGGCGAGAACCGTTCGAACGCTTCCCCTGCGGCGCGGGTCATATTGCAGCCGTACAGATTATGGACCTTGTCATGGCGCACGCGCTGCCCATGACACTGATGATAAAACAACCGGTAATCCGCCTGCCGGTTAGACAGCCCCAGCGCCAGGTCCTTTAGTTCAAAAAACTTCCGCATCTGAGTGTCCGCATTATCCGTCCGGAACGGCATATGCTTTTCCAGTATCTTTTTAACATATTCTTCACTGTAGAAGATCGACGGCTCGTTCATATCATTCCAGAAGCCTTCAATCCCCGCATCCAGAAGCACCCGGTACCATCCGCCGAACCATTCTCTGGCTGCCGGATTCAGGACATCCGGAAAATGTACCCGTCCCGGCCAGACTCCGCCGACAAAATTCGTTCCGTCCGCATTTTGGCAGAAATAGCCGTTCCTGACGCCTTCCTCATAAACCGGATAGCCTTCCTCCACTTTCACGCCGGCATCAATGATCGGCACCAGATGAATATGTTCCTCTTTCATCTCCTCGACAAAAGACGGGAAATCAGGGTAACGCTCCTCATTAACCGTGAAATCCTTGAAACGCTCCATATAATCAATATCCATATAAACAGAATCCAGCGGAATCTGATTCTCCCGGTGCTGCTTTACCACATAGCGGATGTCGTCGGCACATTTATAGCCCCAGCGGCTCTGCCCGTAACCGAACGCCCACTTCGGCGGAATATAACTGCGGCCGATCATGGCCCGGAATTCTTTTACCAGGCCGCGCAGACTCTCATTCTCCAGGAGATACAAAACAAAACCGCCTTCTGTAACCGTGACCGTCAGCTGGTTCCGCTTCGTATAACCGCAGTCAAACGTTACTTTCTGGGCTGCGTCCGCAAAAATACCGAACCGCTGCTTTCCATCTACGATCAGGAAATTATGGGCGCCGTAAAGACCACGTTTCGACTCCGTATGTCCGGGATCATCTATGCAGTTGGACTCATAGATCCATCCGCGCTTATTGATGCCGCGGACATTTTCTCCCAAACCGTATAATCTGTCGTCTTCTCCCAGTTCACAGGTAAAGGCATGTCCTTCCTCCGCCGCCGTCTCCTTTAAATATTTTCCGGACGTTTCCCAGCGCTCCGCAGGTATCTTCGCCGTTACCGCTTCCGTATCGATCGGTTCGCCAAATATATATTTTCGTATCATTTTCCATTCCTCTCTTCATTGAGACCGCCGTATAACGGGCGTTTCATTCTCCAAATACCTCATTCAGCAAAAGCCTGTATTCCTCATAAAACGGATACTCTTTAAATTCCGCAAAAGATTCAAACACGCTCCGGTAATACCATTCATGCATCTTCTTTTCCTTCTGCCGGAATTTGCTCCAGACCTGATCGCCGAAAACCAGATAGTCCTCAGCCGTGCTCCTGAGATTGCTCAGCTTGTCTCCGAACGCGATCAGTTTTTCCTCCTTTTCCGCCAGACGCAGGCGCTCTATGGTAGCCTGCTTGCGCTCCAGCCATGTGTTCTGCTTGTTCTCGCTCTCAGCCAGAACCAGATCGGCCACCCGCGTCCCGAACAGCTCCCGCAGTTCGTCATACGTGACGCCCGCGTCCTCTATGACGTCGTGGAGATAGGCCGCGGCAATGATCTCCGGGTCATGGGTCATAACTGCTACAATCGCCGCCACTTCTCTGGGGTGAAGAATGTACGGCAGCCTGCTTCCTTTACGGACAGCGTTCTCGTGGGCCTTAGCGGCAAATTCTGCTGCTCTTCGAATCATGATCGTCCTCTCTTCCGATAGAGATGCACCGTGAGTAAGAAGTATAACCGCCCCTCGTCCGGCGCATCCAGCCGGCGCGCGGGCTATTTGTTATCCCATCATAACATATCCGCAGGAAATTTAGAAGATAAACTTGTAAGAAAGATCATTTTCTGGTATGCTAAGAAGAACAGCTTTAAGAAATCAGGAGGAGTTTTCATGGAACAACATGCACGACGCCGAACCGCTGCCAAAAAAAGCAAATCCATTCTGCAGTACGAGTGGTTCCGGATCCTATTATTTTATATTCTGCCTTTTGTCGTAGTCAATCTGCTGATCTTTTTCCTCGCTACCACGAGGCCCAGCTATGAACTGGAGATCGCGGATACCGTCGATTACCGCACAACCGAACTTACTTTTACGATCACCTCCCGTATGCCGTTAAAGAATGTGACGATCACGCTGGACGGACAGCCTCTGAACCTGACGCATGCAGGACGCCGCACTTATAAGGCTGTGGTTTCGCAGAACGGGGTTTTGGAAATTCATATGGAAAACTTCAACGGCATGGCCGTCACCGGATATGAAGTCGTTGAGATCCTGGACAAGGAAGCGCCGGATGTGATTTCCTATTCCGTCAATGAGGGGCTCCTGACGCTGGTGCTCAGCGATACCCAGTCGGGGATCGATTATGACCATCTGTCGGCCACTACCAGCGACGGCCGGGTCATCGCTCCCGTATCGGTGAACCGGGAATCCGAAACCGCCGTCTTTCAGATGGATCCGAACGGTCTGGTCGTATCCATCCCGGATATGTCCGGCAATGAATACCTGCCGTCGTTCTCTCTGGTTCAGATCGATGAATCAGAAATCACTTCTCAGCAGATCGTCGTAGAGTAGCCTGCGCTGCGGTCCGGTGCGCTGCGGCTTTAAACGGGCGTCATATAAAATGTTTCAAACGGCCATACGAATCCGTCCTGATCCGTATGGCCGTTTTCCATACGCAGACAGAAAGAATCAGCGTCCTCTTCCGTAAAGCCGGCACATCCGGCGGCATTTGGCCGCCAGTTCCGGCGTAAACGCGCCTTTTTTCATCCTCCACTCCCAGTTGCCTCCCAGGGTGGACGGCGTATTGATCCGGGCCTCGCTTCCCAGCCCCAGATAATCCTGGAGCGGGATAACCGCCAGTCTGGCTACACTGGAAAGAGCAAGGCGGATAAAACTCCATGATATCTCTTCTTCGGATTCCGGCCTGCCGCCCATATATTCATGCGCGTAGGCTCTGGTCTCCGGCTTCATGGCATTGTACCAGCCCTTTACCGTATCGTTGTCATGCGTTCCCGTATATACCACGCAGTTATCGTGATAGAAACAGGGCAGGTAACTGCTGGGTTCCCGGGAATCAAAGGCAAACTGCAGCACTTTCATGCCCGGAAAACCGCTGTCTTCCAGAAGCTTCAGCACATCCGGCGTCAAAAAGCCCAGATCCTCCGCAATGATATCCACATCTCCGAAAACTTCCTTCATCTTCCGAAAGATCGAGATGCCGGGGCCCGGTTCCCACTGACCATACATGGCCGTATCCGCAGAAGCCGGAACCGCGTAATATTTCTCAAACCCGCGGAAATGATCCACCCGCACCATATCGTACAATTCGAAGCAGTATCTCATGCGCCGCATCCACCAGGCATAATCGGTCTCCCGGTGATACTCCCAGCGGTAAAGCGGATTCCCCCACAGCTGTCCCGTCGCGGAAAACGCATCCGGCGGCACGCCCGCCACAGACTGGGGCCGGCATTCCGCATCAAATTGAAACAGTTCCGGATGGCACCAGCTGTCGGCGCTGTCAAACGCCACATAAATCGGAATATCTCCGATAATTCGAATCCCCTGCTTGTGCGCATAGGCTTTCAGGGCCTTCCATTGCCGGACAAACATCATCTGCTGAAACTCGTAGAAACGGATCTCTTCTTTCAGTTCTCTCCGGTAACGCTCGACCGCTTCCGGACGGCGCAGCTTGATATCCTCGTCCCATTCGCTCCAGCTTCGTTCCCCGAACGATTTTTTCAACGCCGCATAAAAACAATATTCCCTTGTCTCATCATAAAGCCCGGCTTCCAATACCCCGTCGATATCTCCGCCCTTCTCTTCCGTCTGCCTCTTCCAACGTTCATAGGCCTTTTTTAAGATGGGAAAACGCTGACGGTAGATCGCTTCATAATTGACATAACATTCATTCTGACCGAAATCTGCCGCATCGCATTCCGCTCTGGTCAGCAGCCCTTCTTCGATCAGCTGCTCCAGATCAATATAATAGGGATTCCCTGCAAAGGCCGAAAAAGACTGATAGGGTGAATCTCCATAGCCGGTCGGTCCCAGTGGAAGTATCTGCCAGTAATTTTGTCCGGCCTCTTTCAGACTGTCGATAAAATCACAGGCTTCTCTTGAAAATGTGCCGATTCCATACCTGGACGGCAGGCTCGCCACCGGCAATAAAATACCACATTCTCTCATATTCAGGCCCTCCTTCCATCAATATCTCCCCTATCATAACAAAAAATACAAAGGTTCGCAATTGTGTTTTCGTACATTCCCGGCCTATTTTTCAAAATATTTCCGGCCGGATGTCAGCGTATTCCCATCCGCATCTTCTGCCGGCATCAGGCCTGTTCCCCCGCTATCTTTCTTCGTTCCGCGCGCTTCATACGTCTCAGTACAAGCCAGCAGAGCGGCAGCAGGAACAATCCCAGTCCGACGACCATTTTCGTCGTACTGCTCAGTTTCCGAAACCAGACAAAGAAACTGTCCAGAATTCCGGAAGCGGGGACCTGCGGATCCGGCACCGGCTCTGCGGCAGGCATGATAACCGCCGCTTCCGGTTCTTCCTCCGGCCCGGCTTCTTCCACGGCCGGCTCCGTCTCCGCCTCCGCCGCAGGAGCAGCCGGAACCGGACGTTCATAAACCGCCTGCCATGCCAGACCTGCGGCAGGACCAAGAACCGCCTGCCCGCCGTAAGTCACGTCCACATCCGCCACATACATCTGCCCCTCGGCCGCGGCCTGGCGGCATACGATTCCCGCATCAGAGATCCACGGTTCCGAAGTCCAGAACGTACTGTCGATCCGATAATATTCCGGATCCACCCCGATCAGCCCCAGCAGTTCCTGCTCATACCCAGAAAAAGGATCTTCTTCCCTTGCCGGAACCAAAACGTCTCCTATTTCGTAGCTGTCATTTCCATAACCTTCCACTATGATCGGGAATCGGAAGCCAGAAATCCAGCGCCAGTTGGAGTATGCGGTCTCCACCGCCGGCAGGACCGTCTCTCCCCTAAGGCCGGTTTCGTCATCCGTTACCAGAACCGTATGCTCCTCCGGCAGCCCGGATGCCCATTCCACGCCCTCATAGCGGACCGTTTCCTGCGCATATTTCACCACCTGCGGTAATGTCGCCGAAACCAGCTGACGGGATTTTAATTCATATGTCTCGCCTTCCCAGGCGTAGGTCTGCGGCGGCTGCTTCTCCTCCGGGATCTCCTCCAGGGTATCCGCAAAAGGATCAAACCGGACTGTGATCCGGATCGCTTCCTCCTGGGATGCCGCCTCCGTCTGCGCGCCTTCCGCGAACGGAACGATATCTGATCCCGGAACTGTATTTTCTTCCGCCGTAGTCCCCGGCCCGTCAGGCAGAACCATCGTCTCCTCCGGCTGCGTTGTCAGGACCGTTCCCGTACTCTCTGCCCATGCTGTTCCGGCGCTAACCAGCACCGCTCCTGCCGCGGCCAGCATTACACCGGCCAAAACAGCCGCCATCTGCCTTTTCCGCTTTTGCAGAGAACGTCCCCCTAAAAACAGCAGGGCCGCAAAGGTGCTCATTGATGTGAGCCACGCCAGCATTATGGCCCCCACATTCCTGTCCCCGGCAGACGGGACATTCGAAAGCGGCTGCTGGGGCCCTGTCGGCGGCTGATCGTAAAACTGCGGTCCGCCCAGCGGAACCGAATCGGATTCCAGCAGATAGGACGGCTGATATTCTGCCCAAACTACCGCTCTGGTTTTGGGAGGCTGCTCCTCCGGAAGCGGTATTTCCGGCGGCTGAACCGGTGCCGGCGGTATCTCTTCCGGAAGTTCCGGCGGCGTCTCCGGCGAAGGTTCGGGCGGTGTTTCCGGCGGTGTCTCGGGTGGAGTTTCAGGCGGCGTTTCCGGCGGTGTCTCAGGCGGTGTTTCCGGCGGCAGCTTCTCGTCTTTCATAATCACCTGATCGACGCGCCCGTCCAGCGATACGGTAAATTCAACATCTTCCGCATATCCGTAACCGTCCGGCGCATGGGTTTCCCGCAAAATATAACGTTCTCCCGCTTTCAGTTTTCCCGTGATCTCATGAGCCTCTTCGCCGGAAACCCATTCTTCCACGACACGGCCTTCCCGGTCCAGGATCTGGAGCCTGGCGCCCGGCACCTCCTCTCCGCCGGTGATATCCGTCTTGCGGACAGAAACATGCGTCGGTTTATCTTCCATGAGCAACTGCAGCTCGCGGCTCTCTTCTCCCAGAAGAAACTCCATATCGCCGCTGTAAGCGTACCCATCCGGCGGCGACGCCTCATGAAGCCGGTACCGCACATTAGGATCCAAAACCGCTTCTGTTTCGTGGTCGTTCTCCCCGGAAATCCATTCCTCCACAACTTTTCCCTCCTGATCTAAAATTTGCAGATATGCCCCCGGAAGCGGATTTGCGGTCACACTTTCGAGTTTTTTCACAAGCAGCTCCTGTCTGCGGTCATATCCCGTAATCCCATGAACAGCACCGTCCTTCCCGGCCTCAAAGGACAGAAGCTCCTTCTCCCTGCCGCTTCCGTCGTTATAAACAGTAGTCTCCAGCAGCCGGTACCGTTTTCCGGGCGTCAGCAGTTCCGGTTCTGTCTGCCGCTTCCCTACCGTTAAGTCTGGCTTTTCCCCGGTAGGTTCAAATTCCGCCAATACCGTCCCGTCCGCCTCCGTAAGCCGGAGCGAAACGCTCACCGGAAACCGGTCGGCAATCTCACAGCCCTGTTCTTCCAGATATACCCGCCGCGTGACCCGGCCGGTGATCTCCCTGGTCCCGTCACTATACAAGGTCCTTTCCGTAAATGTATAAAGACCGCCCTCTGCAAGACCGTCTTTTTCCGTCAGTACGCGCCCCTCTCCGGCTGCGACCCAGACTGCGGTCTCCTGCCCTGTTCCGTCCGTCACTGTCATCTCCGTCTTCACCGCATATCTTCCGCGCAAAGTCAGAGAATAAAGATCGTGGATCGTAACTGCGGCCAGCGTATTACTGATCGACTGGATCCTCTTTCCATCCCCGGACAAAGTGAACACCACCGGAGACATCTTCTCATATCCCGCCGGGACCTGCAGTTCTTCCAGAATATAGGTCTGTCCGGCAACCAGCCCCTCCAGCACATGTCCGGCCTCATCCGCCCGGGTCGTCCATTGTTCCACGGGAACCGTCCGGTCATATACGTAAGCTCCGTTCTCGTCGATTCCCATCACGCGATATACAGCCAGCTTTGCGCCTTCTATAAAAGCCTGTTCCAGATCACGGTCGCCCAGAGAAACGACCTCTCTCTTATAAAAGGTGATCCGTGTCTTTTCATCCGTGATCTGCAGTTCATGCAGCGCAGGTTCGCCCCACCGGTATGACACACCCTGATTGTCCGCCGAAAATTCAAACGAGAAAACCCGGGTATTCACAGCGTAGCCTTCCGGCGGCAGGATTTCCCGAACGTGGTAGATATACGGCTCGATCCTGCCCCTTTCATCGGCTGCTCCCACGGGAAGGCCCGTCAGCACCGCCGTACCTCCGATATCGCTGCAGAGTCTGGTAAACACAGGATTCACAAGATCCGGCTGCGCATAAGCAGACAATTCAAATACCGCGCCCGTCAGCGGCTCCCCTTCGGTATCTGTTTTCCGGATTTGGACCATTCCTTCTGCGGGTACGTCCGATACCCGTATAATCCGCACCATTTCTTCCTGACGGTACTCGATCTTAACCGGCTGAAAGGCCGTGTAATATTCCGGGCTTTCCAGTTCAGCCAGCCAGTAGATTCCATCCGGCAGCTGCGTCAGCATATGGGGCTTCAAATCCCCTTCCCCGTATCCGTCCGGAATCGCTCCGTTGATCCGGTCCAGCTCCGTATAAACGCCATCCTGTCCGCTGATCCACCGGGCAGCCAGATGCGCCTCATCCTGCACCAGGCTCCCATCGGCAGAAGCCTGAAAGAGCGCCAGAACAGCTCCCGGGAGCTCCTTCCCGGCAGATTCTCCCTCCCGTTCAAAGGTTTTGGAGATCAGCAGCCTGCTCTCTTCATTCAGCACGCGGTACCGCTGTATATCGGCCGTATCATGCACCAGGACCACAACCGGTTTTGCCTGCGCATACCCCGGCGGCGTCTCCGTCTCAACCAGAACATAGCTTTTCCCGGCGGGAAGATAATCGAAACGCCGCATGCCTTCCGGAGTCAAATAGGAGGAAGCGCGGTCATTCACTCCCGTCAGCGCCCGGAAATCAAACTGGTACTCATAAGTGAAGGTTCTTCCCTGCCGGTTCAATTCCTGCTGATATGCCGCAGCCCGCAGGACCGTCCCGTCCTCCGTCTGAAAAACCATCAGGGCCGTGGTCGGAAAATGGCTCTCACTGCCGCCTGCCGCAGACGCATCAATCTGTGTATGAGAAACATAGTTTGCCGTATATTCTTTTCCGGCGCAGCTCCATCTGACCACACGCAGCGCCGTTCCGTACTCACCGTAGAGTTTCTCGAATCGTTCGGCAAATCCGCGGTACTCCCCGGCATCGCTGCTGGTAAACCGAACGATGATCTTATCCGGATCATACTCCGGCAGACCCGCGTCATCATACAATATCTGACCGTTTTGGTCCGTCCGGGCTTCATACAGCGTAAAGCCAGCTCCGTTCACCGGCACACGCTTCTCTCCGTCCAGCCTGTATTTTTCCACTTCTACCTTCGTATGGTCGTTATACAGGACAAAATTCTGCACCTGCTGCGATTCCGTGATCTCGATCTCCATCGGTTCGGCCGTCACATACCCGGACGGCGTTTCTTTTTCCGCCAGCAGATATTCGCCCGCAGGGATTTGTTCCTGAAAAACCGGCCGGTTTCCCGTGACCCAGGAAAACAGCGCGTCCCCTGTCTTCTCTAAATGCGAACCGCCAGCCGTATAGACCCGCTCCGCCGCATACAGATCCAGACAGACTCCCGGAATCGGAGACTGACTGTAGGCAATCTTATTTTCCGCTGCGCTCCGCAGACGCACAGGGCTGCCGGACGCATCTTTCCTCTGCATATCCAAAACATCGTATGTATAATGCTCTGTCCCGTCCGCCTTGCTTACCGTGATCTTCGTCGTGCGATCTGTCATTTCCGCCTTCTGAACCTCGGCGGTTTCCTCCACAATCACGCCGACCGGCAGGCTTTTCAGATATCCGGCCGGGGCCGCCAGCTCTTCCATGATGTAAACGCCGGCCGGAACCCGTTTCAGTATATCCGCCTGCCCCTGCGTCACAGACTCCAAAAACGGATCATCCGGCGCAAGGTCGCCTGTAAGCCATGTATTTTCCATGAGATAGCTTTCGCCGAGCCGGTGCCGAAGCGGCGTATTTTCCCCATACAGCGGCTCTCCGGTCTCCACGGAATAAGACGCCCGGCTGTAATCTTCCAGATGATCCGTCACCGCCATTCTCACCGGACTCCCGCTGCGGTCATAGAGCATACTGCTCCGTTCGTAGGTTTCTGCGCTCCCGCGGTAATACTCGACCAGGCCATGGTTGTCATATACCGGTTCCACGGTTTTCTCGAAACTCCCGCTGTTTTCTGTCAGCAGCGGCTCCCCGTTCATATTCTGACCGGCCTGATTCTGCGGCTTCGTATACAGGGGATGGCTCTCTTCGCCGCTTTCCGATCTCCAGGTTCCGGTCAGATAACGGGTGTCCGCCGTTTCTCCTATAGCGGCGGCGCGGGAGGTTGACAGCTTGTCCCTGGATAGAATCTGCCCGTTCTCATCTCTGGATATTTTCACCGGCCAGACCAGAACATGGATCGCCTGCGTTTTCTGCCCGGCGGCTGCGCTGCCGGCGCTTTCTCCCGGCGCGGACTGAATCTCCGCCGTCGTATACGCCATTCCGGTATAGGGATCAACCAAACTGTCCCTGTTCCCTTCTTCGTCCAAATGATACAGGATCACGCCTTCGCTCATGGATACGCTTCCATCCGGCATTTTCACGGGTCTGGCGAAATCCCCCTCCAGCGTTTTATCGACTGCGGAATACGAAATCCGGCTGAAATCCCCTCCGGTCAGTTCCAGAACCGGGATCCCATTCTGAAACGCAAAGATCGAAACGCCGCCTTCCGGCTGACTGACCCGTTTCTTATCCTCCTCCAGCTGACTGACCGGAATCTTCTCGTGATCCCGTCCGAACGCATAATGGATCTGCCGGCCGTTTACTGTCTCTGTCCGGAACAGTTCCAGATTGCCCAGGTCATAATACAAAATATCCGTATCGGGCCGTTCCACCGTATCTGCGGTCCAGCCGGATCCGCCTTCGTCCTCTTTCCACACGAAATCCACCCGCTCCCCGGCGTATCCCTTCTGCACATACATGCGGCTTACGTTTCCGGCAGGCGTCCGTTCCACCGTCAGACCCTCAAACGCATGGTCCTCCGAATCTCCGGTCGGCTGCAGTTCCAGGCCTTCATAGAGAGTCATCAGGGCTCCCGCCACATAGGGGGTTTCATTCCCGTCCGTTTCCAGCGTGCGCGTGACATAACCGTAACCTGCAAATAGTCCGCCGTGATAAACGATCTCCACCTGCTCTCCCTGATCCTTCAGGGCCTTCAGGTACTCCAGCGTTCCTTTTTTCCAGCCGTAACCCATATAAACGCCGTTTTGATACGCAAATTCATAATCGGCGGCAGAACCGATCTGCACCTGGCTCCCATCGGCACGTCCGCTCACCTTATAGGTAACCGTCCCGGCAGAACCTCCCGCCTGACCCTTGCCGGCCTCTTCCTTCCACTTCTCTACTTTCAGCGTAATCGGCTCATTTTCCACGTAGATCCTGGCCATGTCTTCTTCCCCCCAAAATTCCTGCGTTTCCGGAAGTTCCTGCGCTGCCGCGGTTTCATAGACGGCCGCGACGGTCCTGTCCTCTCCGCCGCTTCGAAGATAATAGGCGATCTCATCACTGTATATCTCAATCGCGATGGGCGCGCTTCTGACATAGCCTGCCGGCGCTTTCACCTCCGTCAGCACATATCCGCCTGCCGGCAGCATCTGCGGGGTCTGCAGATAACCCACATTCTGAAGCGCATAACCGGACTCGGATGTCACATCCTCCATCCTGCCGTCTCTGACCGTGGTATAAGACCAAAAATCTCCTGTCTGAACGCCGAGACTGTCCGTCTGGATGACCTGATCCTGCTCCCGGCAGATGGGCGTGCCTTTTTTCACGATTCCCGCGTATAGGTCCTTTTCCCGCAGATGAATGCCGGAAGCCCCCATGCTCTCCAGAAATTCCCGGCTTCCGCAAATCTCCGTATCTTCCTCATAAAACCGGACATGCCCCTCACTGGTCCCGGCATCATCCACCGACGCCCGGTAAAGATTGAACACCGCTCCGTCATGAAGCAGATTCTCATGGGTCTCCGAATCCAGCTTTTCAATCCGCAGCCTCGCCTCATATGCGGCGTTCTGAAAACGCGCCCGCGCAAACACGGCTTCCGCCTCCGTTTCGCCGCTTTCTCCTGCCGGATCAAAGGCCAGCGATTCCGGCACCAGAACCGAACTGTAGAGTCCGTCGTAAGCGGTATGTATCCCCGTCATGGCGGACACGCCGTCTCTGTACTCGATTCCCTCGGGATTGGCTTCCGTCGCCGTCCCGCCCGGATACGGAACGCCGTCCGCCAGCCGCGCATCCTCCGAAACCGAACTATAGCGGTAAATCCCGGAGACCGCCTCGCGGCCGCTCAGCCCCTCGGATAAATAGTAGGTCGCCTCGCCGGCCCCACGATCATCCTCCGCGTTATAATAGTTCAGGTACGGTTTCCATTCATCCTGCGTCAGCGCGAAATAGTTTTTCGCGCCCTCCTGTGATTCCCCACGATTCAGCAGGCTGATATCCATGCCGTATTTGTAGATCTCAAAATCGCCGTAATGGTTATGCGCCCGGATCACATGGTTTTCCTCGCCAAAGCGTATGGAATACCGCTCTGTCATATCCTCCATGGTCATGTCCTTCTCATAAACATAGTCGCCGCTCCACGCGTCTCCCGTTTCCGGCTCCTCCGATCTGTCCGCGTAAACAGACGGGATCTCCACCTCTTTCGGCGCATCCGTGCGGTAATGACGGTTCCGGTAATCCTCAAGGCCGGCATACCTGGGCTGCTGCTCCGCCACGACATAGGTTCCATAGGGCAGATTTTTCGATAAGCCGCAGAAACAGTTTTCCGCTTCCAGATCCGCGCTCAGCGTGGCAGCGTCTCCGTCGCTGCCGCCGTTTTTCTCCCCGTCCCAGGCTATGGCGTAAATCTCATCCAGATCATAGGCAAAAAACGGTTTCAGGTAGTTTTGGGCTTTCCGGATCGCCCGCCACAGCGCCTCGTCGTACAGCCAGTCACCGTATGCGGCCTTTTCGTCCTTCGGCATAGAAGCTACTTCATCATCCAGATACCAGTCAATGGCGAACTGTCTGACCAGATCGGAAACCTGCGCGTTTTCCTCCGCCTCTTCACTGCGGTTCGCCTCATTGCCCAGGGGGCGGAAGGAGGAATAGGTGGGAGAATGGTCATCCCAGCTGTCATGATTCGCTACGGCCATGGCGTCAAAAAATTTGTCATAATTATAAACCAGGACCGTCCGCGTCCCGCCGCCGTCCGCAACGGTTTTTTCCGTTTTTTCCAGGACCGACGTATAGCCTGTATTCTCCGTCTCCTGTCCCGGTTCGTAAAGCCTTGCATTTGCCAGAACAGACCCGAAGGAATCTTTATAAAGAGCATCCGTATGGGGTACTCTGGTAAAAAGCGCCGGCGCCAGGGCGGGATACGTCTGCTTCCATGCAAGGGGATCGATTACATTTCCCCGCCGATCCATCCATATGACGGTCCCGTCCTGCGCCCGGTAAAGTCTCTGCAGATTGCTTTTCAGATACGCTTTGAAACGGAAATTATCCACTTTTCCCAACACCGTATCCGTTCCGTCTTCGCTCTTCTCCGCCACATTCTTAAAGACTTTTACCGCCTGCTCAATGACCTGCTCCTGCACCCCAAGCGGCGTCTTTCTGGTACCGTATCCCGGAGTACCGGAACCATCCTGCAGGGGCGTCAGCTGTCCCGGGTATGTCAGGCGCACGATCCGGTTCTCTGCATCCTCCCTGACCGGCGCAAAGGCGCTGGCTCCCGCTCCGGCGATCCGGATCAGGTAATCGCTGTAAAACATCTGCTGCCCGCCGGCCAGGATCGTTTTTTCCGGGACTTCAACGCGATAGGTTTCCGTCACCGGTCCCTCTGTCCGGCTCCAGTCCACGGTATTGTCCACATGGATCCGATATCCCCGGACAGTCGGATCATAATCGGCGTCCAGTTTTGTCGTCACATACTCGCTGGAAGATTCCGTGCCGTCCTCATAAATCGGTTCCCATTTATAAACCGGGATCGGATTTCCCCCGGCGTCCCGCTTCACTTCGCCTTCCGCGTACTGTTCGTAGAGCGGTTCATATGCCGTCTCCAGATAATCCTCCATTTTGCCGGGGAACGGGATCTCTCCTTCCTTCTGCCGTCTGTACTCCACGATCGCATACCCATTCTTCATAGAATATTCCGCGCTGTCATACACCGCGTACATATGGCGTTCGCCCAGTCCCTCTACCGTCACGGGCGTCCGCACATACAGTCTGCCCGTCAGCGTATCGCGGATCGCGCCGCTTTTCAAACGGACATAATCATGGAAAATCACCGCCTGGCGAACCCCCTGCGCCTCCTCAATCCGGCAGACCGCGCCGCTGTCCCAAAACGGATTCGCCTGAAACCAGGCCAGAATCTCCAGCGCCAGCTCCTGGTTCGTTTTTCCGTTCAAAGGGATCACCGTCCACGGCGCGCCGGAACCATTCTCCGCATCCAGCAGGTTATATCCGCTCCGTTCCAGAATAGCGTTTACCTCGGTTTTTACATAGTCTGTGTCCACGTTCTGCGTATCTGCCCACTTGACCGGATCTACAGCCGGTTCCGCTGTGATCTGCGGGTAATAATTCAGCCTGTGCATCGCATAAACGCTTCTGCTCACCGGCTTTGTACGGTCATAAAGAATATTCCCCTCGGCGTCCTTTTTCGGAATGTAATTGCCCTCGGCGTCCAGTTTATATTCTCCGGCCTCCGCTTTTTCATATTCATCAGTCGGTACCAGATGGGAGCCGACCACGATCCGTCCGTCTTCCGTAACCGTCTCCAGCCTGGAACGATAGAAAACGGCCCCGTCTTCCAGCCCGCTGACCAGGATATCAAAACCGGCCTCCGTATCCTCGAAGGTCACTTCAAACTCCAGCCAGGAACCATCGTGCATATCGATCGGATGCGTCATAGGGGAGATAACGGCCGCATGTCCTATGGTCAGACCTGAAAGCTCCGCCTCCTCGGTCTTTTCATAGCCCTCGGATCTGGCGATCTCGCCCACATAGTACTGCCCGGCAATCAGCGGATGGCCGATCCAGGTCCCTTCTTTATTTAAGGCCGCTCTGCTGGCATCGCTTTCCTCCGTATAGGCCATAAAAGAAGCGTCTCCGTTTTTGTCCGTCGCAGCGATGGCCGTCAGATCGCCTGCTTTATAAACCACGCCTGTTTTTCCGTCGGGATGAACAATATCCTCCGCCGCGTACAGTCCGTACACCGCTCCCTCCAGCGTGGCGTCGCCCTGGGTTTCCCCATAGCTGTCGCCGGTTTCCCCTGACAGCAGGTCCAGGTCTCTTTTGTTGATATGGATCTCTCCTTCCGTCCGGTGATCGTACAGCTTCATAACAGCCGCCGTGTGACCGGAATCCCCCTTCGGCTCCAGCGGTTCTATGTCGTCCAGTTCCGGTTCCGGAAGAACGATCTCGTCCCGCTCCGGTTCCGGTCCTTCCTCCGCGAGGGCCGTCCTGTCCGCAAAAAGATAGGAATACAGCTCCCCGGAGGCAATCGTTTCTCCGGGCGCCGTCCCTGTCGTTCCGCGGAAACCGGGATCTGCTCCGGTTTCTGTCTCTTTGCGGCCATTGGAATCCGTCGCCCTGCTTCCGTACCCGGCATCCCCGAAGCCTGCATCTGCCGCCGCTTCCTTCCGGGCGTTCGAACCGGTCGCCGTCATTTCTTCCGGCTGTGCGCTGAAATCATCCTCTGCCGTCCTGTTCTCCGGCATTTCCCGGACTTCCGCCTGAACCTTCAGGAGTTCCGAAACTTTTGAAACGACGGCGCTCAGAAGTTCCATCCGTTTTTTCCAGGCCCGCGCCGTGACCGGGGAGGCATTCATTTGCAGCGCCGCCTTTCTGTATGCTTCGCTTTCCGTATAACCCTCTTCCTCATCGCTTCCGTCCTCATAGTGCAGAGAACCGTATCCTACCGTCTCGTCTACGACTACCTCCCGTTCCACAGGCCGGCTCCCGCCTCCGGCTTCCACCGACGATACCCGAAGCACCTCCGCAGGACAGTCATCATTATGCCGGCCATGAAGGACATACCCGTATCTCGCCTGCGTTTCTTCGAAAGCGTAATCATACTGCAGACCGATGAACGCCTCATAGGTCTCGTCCCTGTCCTCCAGCATCATTGCAAGCGCCTTTTCCGGATCTTCATCGTGAAAATCGGTTGCAGCCTCACAGGCCTCCATAAGCGCCTGCCATTCCTGCTCTACCTGCCGGTTGGCCGCCTCGATCGCCTCCAATTCCGCGGAATGGTCTCTCCCATCCTCATATTCCGGTATTTCCAGAAGCTCCGGCATCGGATGGCCGCCGCAATAGGTCTTGTCATATTCGTATCGTTTCGTATCCGTATGGGAAACAGAACCGTTTTCGTCTGTCATCACTTCCGCGCAGACCTTGAAATTATCCCATCTGACCGGCTTCGGACTCATTTTCGCGCTGCTTAGTCCGCTCAGCGAGCGGCCGCTCACCGCCTCCAGGACCCTGAATTCAACCTCGGCCAGAGGCTGCTCTGTCTCAGCGCAGTATTTTTCCAGACCCACCCGATAATGGGAAGTAAACGTCTCTTTATGCCGGAATATTTCTACGGTCGGTACCGGAGGAATCTCTATCTCAGGCTCCGGTTCCGGTTCAGGCTCCGGTTCTGGTTCCGGCTCCGGTCCCGGTTCCGGTTCTGGCTCCGGTTCCGGTTCAGGCTCCGGCTCCGGTTCCGGCTCCGGCGCTATCTCTCCCGTCGTCAGTTTCAGATACGCTTTCGGGCTCTCCACGCCGGCTCCAATCATGGCCTGGATTTTGTCCGCCGAACCGTTCGGTATATATAATGTCAGCGAGGTCGTATTTCTCCCCCATGCCGCCGTGCTTCCGATCAGGGCGGCAGAAACATTTACCGTAGACGCTTCCGTGCCGCTGTAAGTAAAGATCAGTTTGCCGCCTGCTACTTTTTTGGACCAGCCTGCGGCATTCCCCTCAAATTTCCAGTTCAGAGAGGCGGCCTCGGGGGCCGCGGAGAGATCAAACTCCGCGGTCCAGACGCCGTCTATCAGTTCCATCGTCGTCATTTTCCGTTCCGCGCTTTCCATGGTAACCGACAGCCATTCCGGCTGCCCCTGCAGCAGCGTATCCTCATTTTCCACATATTCTTCGACCTGTTTCCACCTGTTATAGACTCCGGGCACATGCTTGTCCACCGTCTGCGCCAGACCGTCCACACTCTCCCAGCCGTCCGTAAAAATCCCCCAGATGGCTGTCTGGACCGCCGCATAGGTGACATTGTCCGCATAGATTGAACCGTTGTGGTCAAACCAGGTGCATATGACCGCCAGCCTCTCAAAATCCTCCCGGCTTTTGATATAAGGAATGTCCTCGTCGTCGATATTCAGACGCTTCGCGTTGGCTACGACCGTGCTGCCCATATGTTTCCCCGGCGAGATGCAAAAGGTCATCTGGAATCCGTCGCTCCAGCGGTACAGGTAATTTCTTTTATGCCCGAACATAACCTCGCTGCCGCCGGTCCATATATTTTTCCCGGTAAACGTAAACGCTCGGCTGACGATCCCATTTATTTCAAAGGATGTGAGAAACGCCATGCAGAAACACACTGCCGCCAGAAAACCCGCCAGGATCCGCTTTCCTCTTCTATAAATTCTGCCTCTCATCTCCTGCTCCCCTCCCATGCCTGTTTTACCGGAATTGTTCCATACCGTCGATCATCCACGCCCCGGACCCATTGACCTGATAATTGTCAGGGGTAACCGTGCTGCGCAGCAAAGAACCCTTCGTCCCGTCTGAAACCTCGTTGAAATAATAGCAGCGTGTCAGACCGTCGGCTCCGGTCAGCCATTTCCAGCCTGTCGCCATATAACCCTGCTCGTCAAAATAAAACCAGTCGGCGTTTACCTGCCCTTTCGACGAATCCGCATAGGGATTGAATATAAACGCCCATTCGCCGCGGCAGGCATGCTCCCCCGCCGCAAACGTCCACCGGCCGCTTTCCTCCTGGCTCCATACGCCGGTCATCATGGCCGCCCATGCGCCGGTCGCCGGATTCTTTCCCCCGGCCAGTTCCGCGTTCGTTCCCGCCGTCTTCGTTTCCTTTTTCTCCGTGCCGGTCTTTGAAGCGGCGGTCTTTTTTCCGCTGCCTGACGAACTGCCGCCGGATGAGCTGCTTTCGGACGAACTGCCGCCTGAACTGCTTCCGGTGCTGCCGCCGGAACTGTTCCCGGTGCTTCGGAGCACGGTCTGATCCTCCGTCACGAAACGTACCGTCACCTTGCAGGCCGCAGATACCACGCCGTGAGTCTGGTCCTCCGACGTAGCGGTCACGGTTTCCGTATGGACCGCCGTTCCCTCCAGCTTCGCGTGCGGATCTTCCTTGCGCTTCTGATTATCCGCGTTGATCACGTTCTGGATCCACGCGGGATTCGCCAGTCCTGCCGCGTCGAATCTGGCGGACACGGAACACTGGGACGTGTTGGCTCCCTCCGGAATAAGCAGCAGCACAGCGCCGCTTTCCTGATCTCTCCAGGACACATTCTTATAGAACGGCTGTTCCGGATACAAAACCGCCGATAAAACCACCGGCTCAGAGCAAAGGATGGTTTCCTCCGGTTTCAGGCGGTTCCCTGTCAGCCGGCGGGTGACGGTGATCGTCAGATCGCTCTGGTTCAGCTGCATCCCCTCCACACGTCGGGTAGTACGGTCCAGAATCTGAAAAGAGACTCCTACCTTGCAGTTTCCCAATACGGCCACCTGATCCGCCGACGTTTCCGGATTGGAAGAAGCCGTAACGACCGCCCATTTCTGATAAACCGTCGGGCTGATCGCCTCCTGATAACCTCCGTCAATCTGCGCCTGCACCAGATTTTTCAGCGTATCCTGGATAAAGCTTCCCGACAGGTTCGGCAGTATCCGGGCGTCCTGCTCCGTATAGCCCGCTTCGGAAACCAGGTCGATGAGATCCGTATTGTCTACGGACCATTTAACGGTCTGATCCGCCGTCCCTCCGGTCTCATTATGCTGGCTGTGGATCCGTACCGGCTGCACCTGAATCGATTCGTCCAGCGCGTCTTCGATGTATCTGGCAATCAGCAGGCCCTCGCTGTTTCGCACCTCCGTCACGGTATCCGGATTCTTCCTGTCGCCCGTCCGGATCTGCGTCACGAAAATCTGCGTTTCCGCAGGCGCCATTGTCAGTACCGTCGTCACTTTGACATACTCCGCATTAATCTCCGTGTCCCGCTCCGGCATACGGAAACTGTAGGTTCCGGCCGAAAGATAGGACATGGGCGTCTCCCGGCCCGCGTCGTTGATATAAACCGGAGCCTTCACGCCGCCGGATGGGTCCGCCGCCATCTGATACCGATTCCCATCCCGGTTATTGGGCGCGGTTACGACGGTGACCGTCACGCCGGGCGCTACGGCCGCCGGATGATTTTTGTCAATGGCACGGTAATAGGACTGGTTTCCCTGGGGCATAACCGTCAGGGACGCCACATCCGTATCATAAGTCCCGTTGGCGTTCCGGGCGTCGATCCTGGGCACCGAAAGAACGTACCCCCGCACCGGCTGTCCCTGCTGGCCGGGCGCGAAATGGTCCAGCCGGAACGTCTGTTCCGCGGCCGTTCCGTCCGGCGCAAAGCCCAGCTCCAGCTTTCCCGTGATCACGGAACGCACGCCGTCCTCCAGCTCCTCATAAAAGAACCGGTCCTTTTCCTGGATCTGAGAATTGCCGGAAAGCAGCACATAGGTTCTCTGATAATCCTGCCAGTATCCGACGTGGGCGTCCCTGTAAAACGTGTTGTCCTCATCGAAATCCGCCCCGCAGACCTGCCTGGCCGCGGCCTCAGAATCCGCAAACAGATAGGCCAGATTATCTCCCGGCTCCGTGCCGTAACTGAACGGATGATTTTTATCACGCGTCCCGATAAAGGTCCCCTCATAAGAAGCGCCGCCCATGCCGGTATGGCCTATATCCCCCGCAAAGCGCGCCACGACCAGATTGCCGCTCAGGTACTGGCCTGCAATGCCTCCCACCGCACGGCTTCCATTGCCGCCGATCACGCCGTCCACATAGGAGTTATACAGATTGGCCGCTTCCATACTGCCCGCGATACCGCCGACATAGCCGGCTCCCTGTATACGGTCGCTGCCGCCTTCCCAGGTTTTGACCAGATTATCCGCCAGATCGGCTTCCCGCACGACGCCGGCGATACCGCCCGCGCAGTGATCCGTTCCCCCTGCCTGTATCACAATCCCATCCGCGCTGCAGTTTTCAATCGTCACCCTTTCCCCATTGCCGTCCGCCACGGCCGTAATGCCTCCCGCATCGCCGTCTGAGACTGATACGTGGCCGGAAACCGTCACGCCGTAAATCACCGCGCCGCCCCGGACCGTACCGGCCAGCACTGCCGCCCGGTCCGTACCGCTGACCTCCGCGTCCAGGATCTTCAGATTCTTCACGGTTCCGCCGTCGATCACGCCAAAAAGCCCGATCTCCTGAAGCGGAGCCTCCGACGAAACGATACGCAGGCCCCTGATGGTATGACCCGCTCCGTCAAATATCCCGCAAAACGGATGAATCGTCCGGCTGTCCGCGTCATCGCCGCTTCCGTACCAGCCGATAGGATTCCAGTTCCCGGAATTTACAGAAATACCGCTCAGATCGATATCATTGGTCAGTTCAAAATACACTCCCTCGAAACTTTCTCCGCCAGCGACTGCCTGGGACAGTCCCATCAGGTGAGAAAGTTTCCGTATCTGATAGGGCGCTTCTTCCGTTCCGTCTCCGGGGAAATCCATATCCCCATTCCAGCCGGTCCACGGATCCGGCGCGGCGATTCTCAGAAGTGCAGTCCCTGTCAGCCTGTAACCGAATCCCTGGGATCCGGTCTGCGGCGCGGCGTCCGCCTGCGCATCCTTCCAGGAATTGGACGGAGATGCAGGCGCCCGCTCCGCGTCCAGCGGGGTCATTGCCGGAACCTGCCTATTTCCAGCCGGTCCCTCCGATGCGTTCTCTTCGCGCGCCGCCGCGGAATATGGCAGACCGGAAGTTTCTCCGGTTTCCCGTACGGTTCCGGCTGCTTCTTCTCCTTCCCGCTCCATCGCGGCCGGCGGGTCTGCCGCCGACGCCTGCATCCCCGGCAGAACGCCTTCCAGAAGCAGGACCGCCGCTAACACGTACGCCAACCGGTTCCTGAACCGCAGAATAGTTCCGGCTGTCCTGCCTGTTTTTCCATCGTTTCTCCTGCTGCCCTGATTTTTGTCATCTTTTATTCTCATATCGCTCTACTCCTTTTCCCCTGTTGTTTTTCACTGCCGCGGCCTCAACGTCCCCGCGGCTGATTCGCGGTTTTTTACAATCATTATCTGCCATACTCCGATACATCGGATCGCCCGCGGCGGCACCCGGACAGATGCTCTTTTGCCATTCCGGCGCACAAAGCGCAGCAATGCAGACGCGGCGGCGCGGGCGTCACCCGAATGCCGAACGCGCTGAGTCCGACGCGCCTGCAGCCAAAAACCCGGACGCCTCGCTCCGCCGCTCCCGTCACATCTCCTGCGGCAGCACGAAGGCGGGACGCACGCCGATGGGCGAAGTCACGTCCAATTCTTCCTCTCCCCGGGTCCCGCCCGGTTTTACCTCCTGCGGGTGAATATTCCCGTTTACCAAATCAACCACATAAACCATTCCCGTGTCCGCAGACTTTCCATCGCCCGCGGGCGTGCGCAGCCAATAGCCTTTGCAGAAGGAGGACGCCGCGTCTCCCGCCTCTTTCTCCTCCAGACCGTCTATCTGCCACAGATATTCCCGGTATTTCACCGCTTCCTCCAATGACAAAAGAAAATACCGGTCCATCAGAATCTGGCTGCCCATTCCGTAAGAATGCAGACAGGACGGATCGAAACGGCTGTAATCCCCTTCCGCCGTCTGACCCAGATAGCTGCGCGTCACTCCTGCGTTTACAGGGCAAAGGCCGTCCTGGTCTTCCTGTCCCGTCAGCCAGGCGCGCACCGCGGAATCCCTGTATTCGGAGCTTTCCCCGAAGCATACGATGGGCCCCGGTTCAAACACTGCCCCGTAACCGTCCTCCCTCTGTCCGTAGACATAGCGGGAGCCTGTATCCGCCGGGATCACTTCCTCGCACAAAAACAACGCCAGACTCCGGCCGGAAGCGCCGCCGTCCCCATAATTCTGATCGATGCAGCGGAAGCGGTAATCCACGCCGTCCAAACGGCATACGGTCACATCGCCCAACTCCCAGCGGCGCCGGTTCCTGTCTTTCACATCCGCGCTGCCGGACGCCGGATCGTCTCCCGCCGTCTTCCCGCCGTCCGTTGTTCCCCGCAGCGCGAAGCGGACCATATAATACATATCCGTCCCCTGACGGAAGCTCTGTTCCGGCACGCGGGAATATTCCACCCGGCCGCCAAACAGCACCGGCAGAATGCTGCCCTCAGGCATATAATTCTTCCCGATTACATAAAACGTCCGCTCCGCGCCGTTCTCCAGGCATTGTCCGGCCACGGAAGACACCCGCAGATCGTTTTCGCTTCGGTCCGTCACCAGGAAACGGCTGTCGGGAATCTCTGCCGGATCCTCGCCGGTCGCCTCCGCCTCCTGCTCCTTCGCCGCCTGAAACGCGCGCAGATAACCGCTGTCACCGGCTCCGCGGGCGGACAAACAGGTACAAAAAACCAGGCCTGCCGCCCAAACTCCGCAGACAATATTTCGTCTTATTCTGTTTTTCATAAAACTTTCCTTTCGAATTACCCCGAATGGTCTTTCTGAACTGTTTTTCAGATTGCCCGATCGATCCGCTCAGAACGTCCCGCCGACCGCTCCGGATTGTTTCCCGCATCTCTTCTCAGTCCGTTCTGCGGATCACCGTCCCCACGGCTGTTCTTCGGCCTCCTGCGGATCCTGTCTTTACAGAAACGCCAAAACTCTCTCAGAACACAGACAAAGGCCCCACTCCCTTTCTTCCCCATCTCGTCCTCTTGCGTAAAAAATGAAACTCCGGTGAAACACCGCTTTGGAATATAGAAATTCCTGAAATCCGCCGGGAACGATTCCCGGTGCGATTTGTAATTATAGTATAGAGCCTGCCCCCGTCCCGGTCAAGCACTTTCTTAAAGTCATAATATTCGCAATATTCTTGCGATTTATAAGATTCCCGCCGCTTCTGCCAGCAGCCGCCTCGCCGCCGTTTTCAAAAATGCCAAACTGTCAATTTACCTTTACCTAAAAAATACCTAAAAAATACAGTTCAATTATATTACATTTGCTTGCTATCCGCATACAATAGCGCTATAATATTAATAATTTATCCACGAAAGGAGTTCTATTTATGGCACTGGCAACCATAACCGCACGGGTAGATAAAAAAGACAAAATCCTTTTTGATTCTTTCTGCGCCAATGTAGGTTTAAACACCTCCGCCGCAATCAATCTATTTGTTAAAGCAGTTTTGCGTGAGAACCGTATCCCGTTTGAGATTACGCAGACTCCCGATCCGTTCTTTTCTGAAGCCAACCTGGCCTATGTAAAAAAATCCGTTCAGGAATTAAAAGACGGAAAAGGTACCTCTCACGAACTGATCGAGGCGGCTCCTCCATTTTCCCAACAGTCTACTGCTCTTTCCGGATGTCCACCGACACGCGCCTGACGGGAATCTCGATCCCGGCCTCGTCGTAGGCGTATTTCAGTTCTTCGGTCATTGCCCACTTCGCCGGCCAGTAATTCTCTTTCATGATCCAGCCTCTGCCGACCACGGTGATGCCGCTCTCGCCCAGCTCATCAATAAACGTCACGATCTCCTCGTCATGGAGAATATTGGGATTCTCCTCAAATAAACGGCGCAGTATGTCCTTGGCCCGGCGCAGGTCCGCCTCATAGGCGACGCTGACCCGGATCTCCAGGCGGCGCTTGTCCTCCGCCGTCACATTGATGATTCTGGCGTTGGCTACCAGGCCGTTCGGCAATATGATCTGCCGGTTGTCGATGGTCTTCAGCGTCGTATAGAAAAGCCCCGTCTCGGCGACGATCCCCTCCGACGTATCGCAGACAATATAATCGCCCGCCCGGAACGGTTTCAGCGCCATAATGATCACGCCGCCGGCAAAATTGCCCAGGAAATCCTGCATGGAAAGGCTGACCGCCAGTCCCGCGGAGCCCAGCAGAGCGACGATGGACGCGGAGCTGACGCCCAGTTTCTCCAGCGCGATGAAAGCGCTGATACCGCAGACGCCCGCGTAAATCACGGACGTAAGGAACGAGTGCAGCAGGCTGTCCATGTGCATCCTGGTGAACGTCTGGTTCAGCATGTTCCGCAGCAATTTCGCGATGCGGATCCCGATGAACATGATCACCGCGGCTTTCAGCACATTGATCCCCAGGTCCATCAGGGCCGGCAGTGCGCTCTCCGCGGTCCGGCTGAGAACGCCCGCTCCCGCCGTCAGACTAAAAATCTCCGCGGTCCGGCCGCATTTCACCGCCCTGCCGAAAAACGACGCCGCTCCGGCCGCCGCTGTCATCCAAACCATCATCTCTCCGCCCTCCTGCTTTCCTGTCCCCGTCGGGAACGTTTGATGTCCCAGCCCCGCCGTTTCCGGCCTCACCGGTAGTACGCCAGCATCAGGTCCACCATGCGCCCGTAGCTTTTCACGCCCTCCTGCTGGCTGTTGATCTTCAGATATGTATCGTTGACTTTCGTGGCGGCTTCGGCCACCTTGCCCTCGTACCGCCGCCAGAACGCGTTGTTGGCCTGCAGGTCCTCGATGGCCCGGGCGTCCAGCTGCCCGTAAAGCCGGCTGTACGTCTCTATGTCCTGGGCGGCCAGGGCGTTCCCGGCGTAGACCCAGCCGGTCAGATAACCGCTGTATCGGAAGTACGGACTGTCCGAACCGATACAGGCCAGATATCCGATAAAATTGGCCTCGTCCTCCCGCATGAAACCCCGCAGGTGCGAAAGCTCATGGCAGATCGTATGCGGAATATCGTAGTCCGTCATTTCCCGATTGTAATTGGCCTCCACCGTAAACGGGGAATAGATCCCGCTCAGCTGCTGCACCGACAGGATCCAGGAAACGCGCAGCCCTTTCGGCCGGGGATAATGCCCCGCCAGCTGCGGATATTGCTCCGCCAGCTTCGTCATCGCCCTCTGTCCGTCTTTCTCCCAGGAAGCGCTGTAGGGCGTCGTGTCCACAGTCTCATTGACCATCTGCGTCAGGTACTCGCACAGCGCGCGCAGCTCGTCCACGGACGAGTCCCGGACCTCCAGGTTCAGATAGCTGGAAAACGGTCTCCGGTAATAATTAACGCCGCAGCAGGCCGTATAGAGGAACGCCAGCAGTCCCGAAAACAGAAAGAGTCCCGAAAACGCGCCCGCGGCCATCCGCCGCAGGGAAACGCGCTCCCCGGTCCCGCGCCGGGCGCGCCAGAGCATCCGGATCCGGCTCGCGATATACCAGACCAGCCACAATATCCCCAGATACAGAGCGATCTCCGACACGGAAAACGGGAAAAGCCCGCAGACCCGGCCGTAGATCCCCACGATCCAGGGATATACCGCCGTCGCGTACCATTCTCCGAAGCCGCTCGCCTGCCGGGCCGCAACCTGCAGGATCCCGGCCGCCGCCAGAAGCATGGCCCCGGCCAGCACCCTGCGGCCCGCCGTACTGCCGGTGATCCCCGCCACGCCGTGCGTATTCTTTTCTCTTCCGTAAGGTTTGTTCATCTCCGCTTCCTGTCCCTTTAAATAGAATCTCTGTAAGATTTTCTTCTATTCTACCACAACATGGGCCCGGATACATATAAATTTTTTCTTACTATTGTTTTTCTGACGTCCGAAAATGCCGGGCGCCGCTGCTGTCCTGCCTTTCAATATTTTTCCGTGTCTTCTGCGCCGGCGGACAGAGCCGATCCATCCTGTTTTTCATTATTTTTTCATGGAACTCCACTTTCCTGAAGAGGCCGGGATAGACGGGGTTTTTATATGAGATCGACATAGAAAAGGGGATAGGGAAAAATGACTGCCGCCCCTGAGAATAGCGCCGATGGGGCGGACGCGGGCGGGCGGCGGCAATATTTGGCAATTCCTGGGGTGCGGGATTTTGGGGATGTGGAATTTGGGGACGCAGAGTTTTGAATGTGGGATGTGGGATGCAGGATTTCGGGATGCGGAATTTAGGGACGCGGAGCTTTAAATGCGGGATGTGGAATGCAAGATTTCGGGATGCGGAATTTAGGGACGCGGAGCTTTAAATGCGGGATGTGGAATGCAAGATTTCGGGATGCAGGATCACGACCATCAAATATACGCGGCTCCCGGACACAAAAAAGATCGCAGGCTGGAACAGGAATGATCTGTTCCCCATCAAATATACGCGGCCCCGCGGACACAAAAATTCCGGAGCGGTCTGGCTATAAATATTTTGTGCCTGCGGGGGCCACGAACGCAATGTGCGAGGGAATACCTGTTATTTTACTACGATCAAATTCACATGTTTCTTAATATTATTGTCCAATACGTATCCCGTCGAAGCATAGCCGGGCACGCCGAGCTGATAGAGGATCTCTTTCACTTCCTCCACAGGTATATTCAGAGCCTCCAAATCATCCTCCGTCATACCTCCAAGAGCGTAGAAGATGCTGATATCTACGATATTATAAGCATTCAAGGTCACATCTTTCTTTCCTTGGATCCGCTGTTTTTGCTCAATCTGATCATACCAATACTGCTTTGTTTTTAAAAAGTCCGTACTCAAAGAGTAATTATTATCAGTAAACACAATTCCCAGACGGTCTTCTATCATCTTCCGAGCGTCAGTCCATTTTATGCTACCGGAACCAAAATAGCTACAGGACATCCCAAAAATATTCTCAAACATATTCTTCGAATCGTCCCACACTTTTGCGTTCGAATCGCTCGCGGACGTCTGTACCTGGTACAGCGGACGGGTCTGCACCACGCCGTTCACGGTCCACGCTCCGCTGGCGTTCACGTCGGAGCCGTCGACGG
>CANQUA010000008.1 GCA_947626915.1 uncultured Lachnospiraceae bacterium | reverse complement strand
GGGCTCTATTTCTACGATAACCGGGTTGTGGAGTACGCGAAGAATCTGAAGCCGTCGGCCAGAGGGGAGCTGGAGATCACGGATCTGAACCGGATCTATCTGGAGGACGGCCATCTGGAAGTGGAGCTTTTGGGTCAGGGCTTCACATGGCTGGACACGGGGACTCATGAGTCTCTGGTGGACGCGACGAATTTCGTCCGCACCGTGGAATCGCACCAGCACCGCAAGATCGCCTGTCTGGAGGAGATCGCCTATCTGAACCACTGGATTACCAGGGACCAGCTGCTGGAAAATATCGAGCCGCTCAGGAAAAACCAGTACGGGCAGTATCTGATGGACGTGCTGGCCGGGAAATTTATCGATAAGGAATTTAAGTGAGCCGCGAAATGGGCGGGCAGGCAGAAAATGGCGAAGCCATTGAAACCGGACCGGTGCGGAAGCGGGAAGGCGGAACAGGAGGCTGACGAATCCCTGCGGCGGATGGGAGAGAACCGCACAGAACAGTGCGGGAGTGAACGGTCAGGCATCGGGACAAAGCGGCGGGATGGAACAGCCAGGAATATACACGGCAGCTGCGGTGCGTAAGCAGCGGAGATAACAGAAAGAGAGGATAACGAAATATGAAAATTCTGGTAACAGGCGGCGCCGGCTTCATCGGCGGCAATTTCGTGCATTATATGGTAAACAAATATCCGGAGGATCAGATTGTCAATCTGGATCTTTTAACCTACGCCGGCAATCTGGAGACCTTAAAGCCGGTGGAGGAGAAGCCCAATTACAAGTTCGTCCGGGGCGACATCGCCGACGAGCCCTTTGTCATGGCGCTGTTTGAGCAGGAAAAATTTGACGTGGTCGTCAATTTCGCGGCGGAGAGCCATGTGGACCGTTCGATCACGGATCCCGGCATCTTCATCCAGACCAATATCCAGGGGACCCGCGTGCTGATGGACGCGTCCCGCAAATACGGCGTGAAGCGCTATCATCAGGTGTCCACCGACGAGGTCTACGGCGATCTCCCGCTGGACCGCCCGGATCTGTTCTTCACCGAGGAGACGCCGATTCACACCTCCAGTCCTTACAGCTCTTCCAAGGCCAGCGCGGATCTGTTCGTCCTGGCATATCACCGGACCTATGGGCTGCCGGTGACCATTTCCCGCTGTTCCAACAATTACGGCGCGTACCAGTTCCCGGAGAAGCTGATCCCGCTGATCATCAGCCGCGCCCTGGCCGGCGAGGAGCTGCCGGTCTACGGCAAGGGAGAAAATGTCCGCGACTGGCTCCACGTATCTGATCATTGCGAGGCCATCGACCTGATTATCCGGGGAGGTCGGGTCGGAGAGGTCTACAACATCGGCGGTCATAATGAACGGACGAACCTGGAAGTGGTGAAGACGATCCTGAAGGCGCTGGACAGGCCGGAGAGCCTGATCCGCTTCGTCACCGACCGGCCCGGACACGACCGGCGCTACGCCATCGACCCGACGAAGATTGAGACCGAGCTGGGCTGGAAGCCGAAGTACACATTCGACACCGGCATCCGTCAGACCATTGACTGGTATCTGAACAACCGGGAGTGGTGGGAGCATATCATTTCCGGGGAGTATGCCAATTATTTTGATAAGATGTATGGGAAGCGGCTGGAAACGTAAAAGATTAGAATTCAGGGAGGACAACCATGCTGCCAACGCGAACAGAAGCGGAACGACTCCTTAAGGAAGCCGAGGTCTGCAATCCCGGCCCATGGGGCAACCACAGCCGCGTCTGTGCCCACTGCGCCGAGAAGATTGCGCAAAGCTGTAAAGGTCTGAATCCGGAGAAGGCTTATGTGATGGGCCTGCTCCATGATATTGGAAGAAAATTCGGCGTAAGGCATCTGGGGCATGTTTCCGACGGCTATACTTATATGATGTCGTTGGGCTATGATGAGGCGGCCAGAATCTGCCTGACACATTCTTTCAGCAGCTTCACCCTCGACGACTATGTGGGAAAATGGGACGTGTCAGAGGAAGAACTGGAACTGATCAAAAGCAAGCTGACAAATTTTGAGCAGAATGACTATGACCGTCTGATCAAGTTATGCGACAGTCTTGCGGGGAGCGAGGGCGTCATGGATATCAGGGACCGCATGAATGATGTCCGGCGCAGGTACGGCGGTTATCCAAAGCAGAAGTGGGACAGGAACCTGGCGCTTAAGGAATATTTCGAGAAAAAGGCTGGCAGGGATATCTATGAGATCGTGGAGAAGGATACGTTCCGAATTGGCGGATCAGATTGAGCCTGCGAGACGATAAATGGCGAGACCGTAAGAATCGGAAGTCCTGAGTTGGACAGCCAGAATCGGGAAGTCAGAGATAAAGGAGAGAGATTGAAAATGAAAGTCCTGGTGACAGGCGTCAAAGGCCAGCTGGGCCACGACGTGGTAAAAGAACTGGAAAAACGCGGCCATACCGCGGTTGGCGTGGATATCGACGAGATGGATATTACAGACGCCGCTTCCGTGGAGCGCGTGATAAAGGGTGCGGTTCCCGACGCGGTGATCCACTGCGCGGCCTATACGGCGGTGGACGCCGCTGAGGATAACGAGGACCTGTGCCGGCGTGTCAACGCGGGCGGCACGGCAAACATTGCCCGGGTCTGCAGGGAACTTGATTGCAAGCTGATGTATATCAGCACCGATTACGTGTTCAACGGCCAGGGCGCCCGCCCCTGGGAGCCGGACGATGAGCGCCAGCCGCTTAATGTCTACGGCCAGACCAAATATGAGGGAGAGCTGGCGGTGGAGCAGCTGGAAAAATATTTTATCGTCCGCATTGCCTGGGTGTTCGGCATCAACGGGAAGAATTTTATCAAGACCATGCTGAATCTGGGGAAAACCCGCGATACGCTGACGGTAGTCTGCGATCAGATCGGTTCGCCCACTTACACCTATGATCTGGCCCGTCTTCTGGTCGATATGATCGGGACCGACCGGTACGGCCGCTATCACGCGACCAACGAGGGCCTGTGCAGCTGGTACGAGTTCGCGGTGGAAATTTTCCGCCAGGCCGGCATGAACGTGAAGGTGGTCCCGGTTACCAGCGGCCAGTATCCGGCGAAAGCGAAGCGTCCCGCCAACAGCCGCATGGACAAAGCCAAACTGGATGCCGCGGGCTTTGCGCGGCTGCCTGCCTGGCAGGATGCGCTGGGGAGATATCTGAAGGAGCTGGGGTATTAAGAGATATATTATTAAGAGATGGCCGGGGTTGTGGGACAAAAGCGATTATAAAGGCTCGTGAAGGCGGGGCGCAGGGAAGAGCTGTCAGGTTTTTGGGGAACGGCATGGTTTCGATCATGCTGTTTCCTGTTTTTTTGTTCGTTAGTCCGGTTGCTTTTTGATACTTTTGAGAAACAAGTATTAAAAGTAATCTGAGGGGAGAACAGCGCTGAAAAAGGACGAAATTACCGTTTTTTAATCAGGATTTTTGAAGAGCGTTTCAGAGGTGCCTGCAAATGCGAGAAAAAAAGCAAAGACGGTGTGAATCTTTCCATGGTCTATGCCTGTTTTGAAATTGGAAAACTCATTAAAGGTGTTATTAAAAAAGCCTGCCCGTCTCCAACCGGGCTTTCTAAAAAATTTTCAGGTTCAATGGGATTTTCCCCTTGATTTTCCGGTCTAATGTATGTAATGTGAAACGATCGCGACGTTGACGCAGTATAAAGAATCATGAACAGAAGGTGATTGAGATGCAGACAGACCAAGAGCTTCTGGTCGGCCGGGCGAAAAGCGGAGATCCGGAAGCGTTTGTCGAACTGATGCGGCTCCATTCGGGCAATATGTACCGGGTCGCTCTTTCCATCCTGCTGAACGACGAGGATGCAGCCGATGCCATCCAAGACACGATCCTGACCTGCTGGGAGAAGCTCCGCAGCCTGCGGGAAGACCGGTATTTTCGTACCTGGATGACCCGGATCCTGATCCGTAAATGCTATGACCTGCGCTCTGCGCGGCAGCCGTATATGGAATGGGAGCAGGTTGCGGAACCGGCCGCGGAGGACCACTATAATTTTGAGTTTCGGGAAGCGCTGTCGGCGCTGGAGGAAAAATACCGGGTGGTGATGGTCCTCTTTTATGCGGAGGGATACCGGACCGATGAGATTGCCGCGTTCCTGCAGATTCCGAAGAGCACGGTCCAGACGCGGCTTCAGAGAGGCAGGCAGAAGCTGGCCGATTATTACAGGAGCGCAGGGTGAAAATTGAGAAAGCGGATGCAGAAGCGCAGAGAGAAGAGGAACAGCTGCGGAGAATCGGAAATTCAGCGAGGAGAGAGAATCCGTTATGAGAAATCAGAAAATTAAAAGAGGGAGTGATTTATTTATGAAGGATCAGAAGTTTAATACAGAGAGGGACTTTGTAGTGGAAGATTGGGAATTCGGCGCGGAGAGAGGAGCGGCTGCGGACAGCCGGGAATTTCCTGTTTTCGGGGAAGAACTGGAAGTACCGGAAATCGTCCGGAAGAAAATGGACGCGGCTTTTTTGCAGGTGCGGCAGACCGGGAAGATTGTGCGTTTCCCGTCTGCGCACAGGAACGGGCGCGTGAGGAAGACCGCGGCTGCGGCTGCCTGCGCCGCCCTGCTGGCTGCGGGGGTGTTTACCGCGGCGGCGGCGGTATACGGACAATGGAGCCGGTCGATGAGCGGGGAGCTGCAGGGGTCGCCGAAGCAGCAGAGGATGCTGGAGGAAAGCGGCATGGCCGTTGCCTGGAACGGCGGTTCTGACGGAGAAGAAGCCCGCCTGACAGGAGAC
Organism: uncultured Lachnospiraceae bacterium; assembly: GCA_947626915.1. Taxonomy (GTDB): domain Bacteria; phylum Bacillota; class Clostridia; order Lachnospirales; family Lachnospiraceae; genus UBA3402. The sequence continues at coordinate 63,699 of CANQUA010000008.1, read as the reverse complement.
GGGACGGCGCAGGAATTTGCGGCCGTGACCGACGGGGGAGTGACGGTCCGTCCGCAGATGGCGGTCATGACGGATGACTGTGCGTGGATTTCCTTTTCGGTGGACGGTTATGTGCCGGTGGAAGGGGAGCAGCCGGATTTTGAGGAAGTGACGCTTTATCTGGGCGACGATCCGGAGGCCGAAAGCGGACAGGTCAACGCGAACTTCGGGTTTTACGACGGGATCGTCATGGACGCCGGCGGATCCCCGGTCTATGACGACGGGACGCCGTTAAAGCATACGCCGGACGGCCGGACGATGGAACGTTATGCGGACGAAAACGGGACGCTGGAATATGTGCTGTATCTGTTCCCGGTGTCCGGCGGCAGTCTGGCGGATCAGACGCTCCATGTCCGTTTTGAAAACCTGGGAACCGTCGGCCGCGCGGCCTATACGCCGGATCGGACGGGCGTCTGGGAATTTACGCTTCCGCTGACCGGCAGCGCTGAAGCCAGGATCTGCCGTTCAGACGCGGAGATCGGGGACAGCGGAGCCGTGCTTTGCCGGGCGGAGCTGACGCCCGTGTCCGTGAAAGCGCATCTGTCCTTCCGGACGCCGGAATCGGAGGAAGCGAGGGAAGAAATGAACCTGAAGGTCAGCGGAATCCGTCTGAAAGACGGGACCATGCTTCCTTATATTACCGACGGCGGACGGGTGACTTATGCGGAGGGAGAGGAGGAACCGCTTACGCTTTTCTATTCCCTCAGCCGCATCATCGACCCCGCTGAGGCCGACGCGCTGCTCTTTCTGAACCCGCTTGCCGGCCCCGACGCCGCGCCGGAGGACCGGTTCTGCATCGTGCCGCTGGAACCGTAACGTCCTGCTCTCCGGGAACGGATGTGCTTCTGGGAATGGTTTGCTTCCCTGGCGGAAGAGAGAAACGCCGCGGCTGCCGGAAATCGACTCCGGCAGCCGCGGCGTCCGCGTATAAATTTGTGCAGCGCGTTTCATGCTCCGGAACGCGCCTCACTCTGTTTCAAAGGCCCAGCGCAGGAATTTCACCATGTTTTCCCGATGCGTTGTGTAGGAAAATACCATAAGATAATGGGAGCTTCGGAACCGCGAATTCTGCATGGAAACCGCGCAGGCCTTATAGGTTCCGGAGCCGTCCGCGGCGTAGTAGATTTGTCCCTCCAGCCGCGCGCGCAGGTCCTCCGGCAGCAGTCCGTCCAGGTCGCAGATGGGGAAGCTGGGCACATAGGACTCCATCAGATCCTTTGTCGTTACCAGAAAATCCAGTTCTCTGGCCGATACGTAGGCCACGATTTTTCCCTGGCTGGCCGTGTTGTAGTCTGCCGAGGAATCGGGGATCACGTAGAGGCTGTCGTCAAAGATCACCTGCTGCATGGGCGAGAGGCCGAGCAGAGGCGAGAACTCTTTCGTGATCTTTCCGGCCGGAAAGGCGTTTTCGTCGTCGTTGGAGAAAAATCCTTCCAGAACGGTTTCCCGGCGCATCTCCAGGACGGCGTCCCCGATATAGAACAGGGCCAGACACAGGCACAGGAACAGGAACGCGTAGCCTTTGTAATAATCGATCACGAAGCGAATCTTCTGACGAAAAGGCAGAGATTTAAGTGTTTGGCGGTCCTCTGCAAATTTTTGACGAAAGTTATGTAAAAATTTCATAAAATATCCCCCACATTTCTGATTTGTGATATAATCCAGGTAGAACGTTTGCGCTTCGGCTGAAGCATGCCTGCGGATCGCGGCCGGGAACCGGTTCTGCGGCTGTCCGGAAAGCAGGCGGTCTGCGATAAATCCACGGAGGAGGGGCCTTTATGCTGCAATGGTTTAATCCGGAAAATCGTTTCTGGAACTTTATGAATAAGATCATGGACGTATGCATGATCGGAGTCCTGTGGTTTCTGTTTTCCCTGCCCGTTATCACGATGGGCGCGGCCACAACGGCCCTGTATCAGTTTACGCTGAAGCAGACGGACGACGAAGAAGGGTACGTCTGGCGGAGCTTCTGGAACGCGTTCCGCCGGAATTTCCTTCCTGCCACGGCGTTATGGCTCATGACGCTGGCGGCCGCCGCGTTCCTGGCGGCGGATCTGTGGGCCTGCCTGCATATGACGGTCGGCGGTCCGATCCGGATTGCCAGCTTCGGTCTGCTGATGTGCCTGATCCTGATCGTTTCCATGACGGTTCTCTATCTGTTCCCGATCCTGGCCCGTTTCCATATGGGCGTGAAAACCATTGTGAAGCACGCGTTCATCACGGCCATGGGAAATCTGTATGTGTCGGTCACGATCCTGGTCATTTACGTGGTTTTTGGGGTCCTGACCTATTATATTACGATCCTGTTTCCGATCTGGATGGCCCTGGCCGCCTTTGTCAGTTCCTATTTTTTCCGGTCGGTGTTCAATCGTTACCGTCAGGAGCCGGGGGAACCGGCTGCTTCGGAGAATCCGGAGGAATAGGAGCGGATTCCCTGGCGATGCCGGTGGTATTTCCGACGATCAGCCGGCTCTGGTATTCCACTCGGGTAATGGCCTGGGACGTCCAGGCGTCCGACAGACCGTTCAGTTTTTCCGCCAGCAGGCGGACGCTGTTCCGGCCGCGTTCCACGATCGAATGCTCGATGGTGGTCAGCTCGATCCCGTGAAAACGGGACGGATAGATGTTGTCAAATCCGCAGAGGCTGATGTCGTCGGGTATTTTTTTGCCCGCGTCGATCAGCGCCTGCCGCACGCCGTAAGCGACCATATCGTTGATCGCGACGATCGCCGTCACCTGGGGCGCTTCCTCCAGACAGCGCAGGGCCAGAGAATAGCCGACTTTCTGCTCTACGTCCACCACGTTCCGCTCCTTGTCGGAGGAAACGTCCTCGCTGAGGATCGTGACGGAGCCTGACGGGCAGGAGTTCTGGTATTCGTCCTGAAGCCCCCGGCAGCGGTTGACGCGGGAGGAATGGTCCGCGGTCAGCGTGGTGGAGATATAGGCGATGTGTTTATGGCCGAGGCTGATCAGGTGCATGGCGATCATGCGGCCCGCTTCGAAATTGTTTATGTCAACCGTATCGATCTGGATCGAAATATTCCGGTCGCCTACGGTTACCATGGGGATGCGGTGGGCGATCTCCTCCGCCTGGGGCGGCTGCTGGGGGAACATGGCGAAGATCACGCCGGCGATAAACGGTTCTTCCGCCAGCTTCAGCGCCTCGCTTTCGGCTTTCGTATCCCAGTAGGTGGTGAAAATGAGCGTCATATAGCCGCGGAGCCAGGCCTCCTGCTCCATCCCCTGGACCAGGGTGGCGTAGTAGGGGTTCATGACCGAAGGGCAGATGATCAAAATCAGCTTCTTCGGGTTCTTATGGAACTGCTGGCTGCGGGGCGTATAGCCGTATTCCTGGCTGGCCCTGTAGACGTTGGCAATGGTCTCCTCTGAAAAGCGGGAGAGATTCTTCCTGTTCAATATCATGGAAACGCAGGCGGTGGAAACACCCGCGCGCGCGGCGATGTCTTTGATGGTCGGTTTTTTCATGTGCAAAATGCCTCCTTTTTTTAAGTTTAACACTTTTTAACAAAAAATGCAACAGTTAAAATTAAACAAAAATAAACATTTAACAGCGATAATGTTAAAAATGCTAAATGATTAAAAATATTTAAACATAACTCTTGACAAATACCCCAAAAGTGTGCTAATTTATAAGCATAAGATGTGCTGTTTTCACAAACCCCGGCGAGTTGGCTGAATAGAAAATCATTTTAACCGGTGAAAATGATTGAACCTATTTAACCAAAATTTAACAAAAATTAACAGAAATTTGAACACTGGCGGAGAGAAAGAAGAGACATCTTGAGGGCCCATAAACCAGAGGAAACGAATGGAGAGGAAAGACGATGCAGGCAGGAACAGACACAGGGGTATTCAGGGCGGCGGCAGGAGATCCGAATCTGCTGGAGGAGACGGAGGTACTCCGACGTCTGCACGAGATCGGATTCAGGAGAGCGGATCTGAGCATGTTTCCGATTTACCGTCCGGAGTATTTCCTTTGTCAGGACGACTGGCAGAAACGGGTGGATGAGATCGCGGAAACGGCTGCGAAGCTGGGGATGAAGTTTTCACAGATCCATGTTCCTTTTGTCCGCAGAGGCGTCCGGGAAACGGACGCGGATTTTCAGAAGCCCGGCTACGCGGAGCATTATGACGAATGTATGCGCCGCGCGTACATCGCAGGCGGAATGGTAGGAGCGCCGTGGGCGGTGGCCCACTGCGACAATTATCCCTTATGTTATGACAGGGAGGCGTCGATGGCCGGCAACCACGCGTATTATGACCGTTATGTGGAGCTGGGGATCAGGCATGGAATAGGGACCTGCTTTGAGAATATGATCCAGCACGGCAAACCGCCGGTACATATGCGGTTCACGGCCCGTTACGACGATCTGATCGAGTTCGTGGACAGTTTTCATGACCCGATGGTCCGCATCTGCTGGGATTTCGGTCATGCGAACCTGACGGGGCTGGATCAGGCGGCGGCGCTGCGGAAGGTAGGGAAACGCCTGGCCTGCCTGCACGTCAATGACAATTACGGTACCGGCGATCATCATGTGATCCCGTTCGTCGGTACGGTGGACTGGCTGTCCGTGATCCCGGTTCTGGCCGAGATCGGATATGAGGGCGAATGTTCGCTCGAAGTCGGTCCGTCCATCCAGAGAGCGCCGCGGCAGGTCCAGAATACCGTGGCGAGAGCGGCATACGAAGCGGCAGGCGCCGTGTGCCGGCTGTTTGACGAAGCAAAAGAGAGACAAAAACAGGCAGTGTAAGTGTAGCAGAGAAGGAGGAGAAGTATTTATGAAGAAAACGTTAGCCATTTTACTGACAGGCGCGATGGCCGTTTCCCTTTTGGGCGGGTGCAGCGGCGGCGGTTCAACCGGCGGCGGGAAGACCACGACGGCGGCGGCTACGACCGCGGCGGCCACAACGGCAGCAGCCACGACCGCGGCGGCCACGACGGCAGCGGCGGCATCGTCGGACACGACGGCAGCAGCCACGGAAGCCCCGGCGGCGTCTTCCCAGTACGCGGTAACGGAGCCGATCACGATCCAGTGGTGGCATGCGCTGGAAGATCAGTACAGCCAGACGGTTGCAGATGTAGTGGATGAATTTAACAAATCCCAGGACCTGATCACGGTAGAAGCGGTGTATATCGGCAACTATTCCGCAGTCAATGAGGCGCTGGTTGCGGCCCACGCGGCGGGCACCGGACTTCCGGCCATCACCGTGGCCAACGGACCGAACCTGGCTACTTACGCGGAAGGCGGGCTGCCGGAGAACCTGGAGCCCTATATCGCGGACAGCGGCTATGATGTGGACGATTTTGCGAAAGGCATGATCGACGCCTGCACCTACCAGGGCACCCGGTTCGCGCTTCCGTTTTTGATCTCCACCCAGACGGTTTACTATAACAAGGATCTGGCGAAAGAGCTGAACGTGACGGTCCCGGAGAAATTTGAGGACATGGACGCGTTCCTGGAAGCGACGACGGAGTTCAACGCAGACGGCACCACCAAGCGGTACGGCGCCATCATTCCCGGCTGGGACAACAACTATTTCGAGACGCTGTTCCAGAACCAGGGCCTGAAGCTGGTCAACGACGACCAGATCAGCACGGATCTCGGCAGCGAAAAAGGCATCGAGATCGTGAAGAAGATCAAAGAATGGTGCGAGAAGGGCTATATCTACTGGGCCAGCGGCACCAACGCCTCCTCGATCATGAGACAGCATTTCATCGATAAGGAAGCGTTCTCCGTGTTCCATACCACGTCTCTGTATGACACCTATGTGGACCGCTGCGATTTCGAGGTCGGCATGGCGTGGCTCCCGGGCGGCGACACGAAGAACCAGGAGATCGGCGGCAGCCTTCTGATCATCCCGTCCAAGAACGATCAGGCGACGAAGAACGCGGCATGGCAGTTCTTAATGTTCCTCTGCGGCAAGGACGTGAACATGAAATGGGCCGACGAGACCGGCTATCTGCCCACCAGAAACTCCGTGCTGAAGACCGACGAGGGCGTGAAATTCCTGGAGAGAAAGCCGGAATTTGAAAACATCTTTAAGAACCTGGACATCATTTATCCGAAGATCCAGCATCCGGGCTGGTCGCAGATGACCTCCATCTGGAAGAGCTACATGTCTGAGATCATGATCGAGGACGTGGACATCGAGAGCAAGATCGAGGATATGGTGGAAGAGATCAACGAGGTTCTGGAGGATTCATAAGGGCCTGATGGCAGCAACCGAAAGCCTCCGGCGTTTTTCAGCCGGAGGCGTCTTTCTAAAGGCGACGCGGCGCAGGGAGCCTGTCCGGCTTTCTGCCGGCCGCGCGTCCGAAACAAAGACCGCATTAAAATAAGGAGGAAAATACGTGGAGAAAAAACCTCTGATTAAACCCAGAACAATGTCGGCGGTCAAAGATTTTGTCTGCGTAGTGCCGGCGCTGATCTTTCTGGTTGTGTTTACCTATTACCCGATCTGCAAGCTGGTGCAGATCAGCTTCACCGACTGGAACCTGATCAACGAGACCTGGAAGTATGTCGGGCTGAAGAACTGGATCTGGCTGTTCAACGGTTCCGGCACCAAGTACCTGCTGAACTCTCTGAAAGTGACGGCGATCTATACGGTCGGCGAGCTGAGCATCACGCTGATCGGCGGCATGGCGCTGGCGCTGATCTTCAACCGCTTCAACCGGGCGTTTTCCATCATGAGGGCCGTCGTCTTCGTGCCGAAATACGTGGCCATGTCGTCGGCGGCCGTGGTTTTTTTGTGGATCCTGGACAAGGAACACGGCATCGTCAATTATCTGTTCAGCCTGGTTGGGCTTCCGGCCGTAGACTGGATCGGCAGCCGCGGCACCGCGATGATTTCCGTTCTGCTGCTGACCGGCTGGAGGGCCGTGGGTTACGGCATGATGATCTACCTGTCGGCTATGATCAGCATTTCCAGCGATTATTATGAAGCGGCCGCGCTGGACGGAGCTTCCGCCGCCCAGCGGTTCTTCAAGATCACGCTGCCGATGCTTTCCCCGACGACGCTGTTTTTGTTCGTCACCACGTTCCTCTCATCCATGAAAGTGTTCCAGTCTGTTGATATTCTGACAGGCGGCGGCCCGTACCGTTCTACCGAGGTGTTCGTGTATAAGATTTATTCGTACGCGATGGTGGACTTCCGTATGGACAGGGCTTCGGTCATGGCGATCGCGTTCTTTATCCTGCTTTTGGTCGTGACTGCGTCTACGTTTAAGGTTTCCAATAAAAACGTTCACTACGATTCATAGAGATGGGGGGAGAGTATGGCAAAAGCAAAAACTGCGAGAGAAGCCCGTCTGGAGCGGGATCGGAACGCCAGGCGGAAAAAGAAGATCGTGATGATCGTCCAGTATGTGCTTGCGGTCACGGTCACGGTAATCATCCTGTTCCCGCTTTACTGGATGATCAGTTCCTCGTTCAAGTCACAGGAAGAGATCCTTTTGCCGATTCCGACCCTGTGGCCGAAGGAATTCCATCCGGAGAACTATATCAGCGTGTTCCGGAGAGGCAATTTTGCAAAATATTATTATAATACTATCGTGATGACGGTGGGAATCCTGGTCTCCCAGATCGTTACGGGTATTTTCGGGGCTTACGGATTTTCGAAAGGCGCGTTTAAAGGACAGAACGCCTGCTTTATCTTCGTTCTCGGCGCGCTGATGATCCCCAGCCAGGTTACGTTTATCCCGATCTACATCATGTGCGCCAACTGGGGCCTGTCCGATACGTTTTTGGGACTGATCCTGCCGTCGCTGGTTTCGCCTTACTACATCTTCATGCTGCGCCAGACCTTTAAGGCGATCGACGACAGCTATGTGGACGCGGCCAAGGTGGACGGGCTGGGGCGGGTCGGCATCATCACCAAGATCCTGGCGCCCATGTGCCGCTCGACCCTGTTCACGGTCACGCTGGTGACGTTTACCAACGGCTGGAACAGTTACTTCTGGCCCAAGATCATCGCCAAGAACGAGAAACGGCGCGTGCTGACGATCGGACTGGCCATGCTGAAGAATACGTTCGCGGGCCAGGGCACGATGAACAACCATGAGATCATGGCAGGCGCGGTGGTTGCGATCCTGCCGGTGGTGATTTTGTTCTTCATTTTCCAGAAGTACATGCTGACCGGGTATTCCAAAGCGGCGATGAAGTAACGGCCGCGCCACCCGTCCGGGGCGTCCGGCCTGCGGGCGGGAAATTCAGAAAGAGAGAGTGGTAGAAAAAATGGTAGTGATGGCTCACAGAGGATACAGCGGCAGATATCCGGAGAATACGATGCTGGCATTTCAGAAGGCCGCGGAAACCGGGTGCCGGTGGATGGAACTGGACGTGCAGAAGACCAAAGACGGCGTAGTGGTAGTCATTCACGACGAGAAAACAGACCGCACGACGGACGGAAGCGGGAACGTGAGGGATTTTACCTATGAAGAACTGAAAAAACTGAACGCGTCCGCACTGTTTCCGGGAATCGCCTGCGCGGAGCATATCCCGACGTTTGAGGAATACTGCCGGTGGGCGTCCGCGGAAGGAATCTGTACGAACATTGAATTAAAAACAGGCAATTATTATTATGAAGAGCTGGAAAAAAGCACCATCGAAATCATCCGGGCGTTCGGCCTCGAAAAGCAGACGATGTTTTCTTCGTTCAACCATGTGTCGCTGCTGAAAGCGAAGGAACTGGCCCCGGAGATTCCCTGCGGCGCCCTGATCGGCAGCAAAGGGATCGGAAACGCAGGTTATTACTGCAGCAGGTACGGGTTTGAGTATTACCATCCGGGGTTCGGCGGCCTGACGGACGAGATCGTAGCAAACTGCAAGGAATACGGCGTGGGGATCAATGTCTGGACCGTGAATCAGATGTCGGAGCTGGAGCAGGCGCTTGCCTGGGACTGCGACGGGGTGATCACCAATTATCCCGAAGTATGTAAGGTCTGGCTGGATTACAAGGGAAGGGTTGAGGATTGATGAAGAGAAAGAAACAGTTCCGTCTGCTGACAGCATGGCTTCTGCTGGCGGCGATCCTGACGGCCTGCGCCGGAAAGGGCGGGCAGACCCCGGCTGCGGCGACTGCGCAGACTACCGCGGCTCCGGCGGAGACGACTGCGGCCCCGGAGACGGTTCCGGCAGAGACGACCCAGGAGGCGGCGACAGCCGCGCAGACCGAAGCTGCGGAGACGACGGCCGCAGAGACGGAGGCGGAGGAGGCAACGGCCGCGGAGACGGAAGCCGCGGTCGACCGTTATGAGGAGATCATCGACCGCAGCGGGGACGACGGAAAGTTCGTCGTGTATTTTCTGGATCTGGAGGTGGGACCGGACGCAACGGACAAATCCGGCGACTCCACAATCCTGATCTCCCCGGACGGCAAGGTGATGCTTCTGGACGCAGGCCACCCGGACGCCGCGGATATGGTGATCCAGGTGCTGGAGGATCTGGGGATTGAAACCATCGATTATCTGGTGGCGTCCCATCCGCATATCGATCATATCGGCGGGATCCCGGCCGTCGTGGAGAAGTTCCCGGTAGGGATGGCTTACCGCTCGTATGTGGATTATACGACGCAGACATTTAATAACTACATCAATGCGCTGGAGAAGGCAGGGATCCCGGTTACGCAGGTAAAGACGGGAGATGTGATCGATTTCGGCGAGCAGATGCAGATCGAGATCCTGGGACCGGAGGAAGAGATCGAATATCCGGAGGGATTCCCGCAGAGCAGCACGCAGTTTCTGAACGATCATTCTGTGCTTATGAAGTTCCATTTCGGGGAGACGACGGCTCTGTTCGGCGGAGATCTCTATACGAGCCAGGAAAGAGAATATGTCGAGCTGTACGGAGAGGAGCTGGCCGTGGATCTGGCGAAAGCCAATCATCACGGCAAGGATACCTCCAACAGCAACAAATGGATCCGGACCGTGCATCCCCGCATCGTAGCCGCCATGGGAGACGAAATGGTCAGTATGGACGCGTATAACCGGTACCTGAAAGAGGGCGGAGAGTATCATTTTACGCTGGTAGACGGGATCATTAAGGTGATCCTGGACGATCAGGGCAATTATGAGGTGATCGACCAGTTTGACAGCTGGATGAACTGAACGGGCTGCGAAACGCCGGGAGAACCAGGGCAGCGATTTATAAACAAGCAAAACCAAAGAAAGGAATGGGAAATTATGCGTAGATTTTTATCTATGGTTCTGACAGTCGTACTGTTTTCTTCGCTTTTCATGATGACGGCGAGCGCCGAGGAAGAGGGCGCTTTCCGCCCGGAGATCGTGATTACCAAGATTTCTCCGAATCCGGACTGGCCGGGCGGCGGGGATCCCGTCGAAGCCTTTGAGATCGTCAATACCTCCGGCAAGGAGCTGAATCTTTACGATTACACCGTGTTCTACAACGGAAATCCGGACACGCACAAGACCTTCGGCACGGTGACGCGCTACACGCCGTTCAAGGCAGGCGACTTCCGGGACGAGACCAACTACACGCTGGATGTAATGCCGTCCAATCCCGATGAATTCATCATGGCGCCCGGCGAGGTCGCTGTGGTCTGGGTCATCACCGCTGACAATGTGGAGAAGGCCCCGGCGCTGACCGATCAGGACCTGCGCGATTTCTGGAACATTCCGGAATCGGTCCGCATCGTTTATTTCGACGGTACCAATGAAGGCGAAAGCACGACGAATTTCAATTTAAAGAACAGCAAGAGCGCCACCTACGGCATCATCCGGAACGACGTTCCCATGGTGCTCAAGGAGACGACCTATGAGCAGGGCGAATCCTACTGCGTGGTCGTGTTTGACGACGCGGCGCATCCCTGCATCAACAACGGCATCCTGGTCTACGGCTTTGACGGCGTCCGTCAGATGACGGAGATCGAGTATTCGGCGGACGGGATCCAGCTCGGCGTCCTCACCGATGCCCAGAAGGAATCTCTCGGGGCGTTCCTGAATGCGGGAGCGGCTGATGAGGGAGCAGCTGAGACGGAAGCGGCTGACGCGGGAGCAGCTGAGACGGAAGCAGCTGACGCGGGGGCAGCTGATGCGGGAACCCAGGCTGCGGCGGGAGAGGCTGCGGCCGGCATGGCCTCGAATCCGAAGACGGGCGACGGCGGCGCGCTCTGGCTGGCGGGAGCGTTCCTGCTGGCGATCGGCGGATTCTATGCAAGCAGCAGAAAACGCGCCGGGGTCTGATCCGCGGCGGACCGTGTCCCCGACGTTTGGGAGGCCGCCGGTCCTGGGCGGCCGTGAAGAAACGGTTGTGAAGAAATGCTGAAACGGGAACGCCCCCTGCCGGGGAATGTGCGGCGGGAGGCGTTCCTTTTTTGACGGAGGGAAAGATGTTCCTCTGAAAAAGTTCCTTATAAAAGGCGAGCTGATTAAAAGTCAAGTCTGAAATACAGACCTTGGAGATGTTCTATAGACACTGCTGCTTTAGAATACGAGGGATTGTGAGAAATAGGGCTGAAAGCCCTGTTTCCCGCAGTCCCTTTTTGGAGTTTTTGGCTCGGGATTTTACAGGGCGGAGAAGCCGGCGGAAAAGGAAGCGTGGAAACGTAAATGTAAAAGCTGACTCGTGTAAATGTAAAAGCATGGTTCAATCAAATGTAAAATAATATGGGATAATGTAAATTTACATTTAAAAATGTAAAATGCGTTTTTGGAAGGCGATAAAGGGAGATAATAGGCAATACTGCTTAATACAACCCGGATTTATTGGATATTATTAACAAAAATATCAATAAAAATTTTACATAATTTACAAAAATCATTTGTAGATAAAATACATATTGCAAAAATGTAAAATGATAGTATAATGAATCTAACATAAGAAAAGGCTCAGGAGGGCTGATAATATGGAGAAAAAGCAAAAAATCAAGCTGACCGCGGCAATCCTGCTTGCGGCGGCGCTGGTAATCGTCATAATCGGCGCGTTGCTGGCCCCGCATGGAGAGGATTTTAACCGCGACAGCGCCTCCAGGATTCTGGAGGGGAACCGGTACAAGGATCCGGGCGGTCTCTTTCTGGCGGCAAAAGACGCGGTATATACACAGACCGCGGCGGAAGCCGGCGTGGGAGATGACGGCTCCATCGTCCTGGAAAAAGGTTCCGGGAGCGCAGAGTGGATGTTCCGGATCGACGAGAGCGGCGAGTACTATCTGGGAGCCGGTTATATGGCCCCGGAAGGGAACGGCCAGGAGCTGGAATTTGAGGTTCTGATCGACGGGCAGAAAGCGGTGGATTCCGAAGCCGCGGTGACGCTGACCAGGATCTGGACCGACTCCGGGATCTTCGAGAGAACGGCAGCGGGAGACGAGGTCCGGCCGTCGCAGTCTGAGACGTGCATCTGGATGGAGGAACCGTTCCGTCTGGGCAAAAAGGACCGCATCTCGGTCACGCTGGAAGCGGGAGAGCACAGCCTTTCGCTGGCCAGCAACGGTCAGCCGGTCATTTTAAGCTATGTGAGGTGCTACAGGGAGCAGCTTCCGTCCTACAGTGAATATCTGGCGGCCCACAGCGGCGCGGATGCAGGCGGAGATTATTACCTGCAGATCGAGGGCGAGACGCCGGCGTTAAAATCATCCTCGCAGCTGTACGCGATTTACGACCGGTCCAGTCCCTACACGCTGCCCTATCATTCGACCTGCCTCCGCTACAATACGGTGGGAGGCAGCAACTGGTCCGACAGCGGCCAGTGGATCGAATGGCAGGTAGAGGTCCCGCAGGACGGCTTCTATCAGCTGGGCCTTCGCTACCGGCAGAACGAGAACAAAGGGCAGAGCAGCCTGCGTCGCCTGGAGATCGACGGGACCGTTCCGTTCGAGGAAGCGAAAGAGCTTTCCTTCGACTATGACGTGGACTGGCAGACCCGCTTCCTGGGCGGGGGGGAGGACCCGTATCGTTTTTATCTGACAGCCGGCACCCACGACCTGCGTCTGGAGGTTGTCATGGGAGCGGCCAGGCAGGTAGCGACGCAGATGGAAGCGACGCTCTATGATGTCAACTCTCTTTACCGGGAGATCATCATGATCACCGGTACGTCGCCGGATATCTACCGCGATTACGCGCTGGAGACGGCGATCCCGGATCTGTCCCAGAAGCTGCAGAAGAGCCTGGATGAGATCCGCGGCTACATAGAATATCTGGAATCCCGGTATGGAGAGGGCTGCTATTCCTCCCGTATCCTGTCCCAGATGGAAACGCAGATTGTGTCATTTTTGGATAAACCCTATACCATCGCCAACCGTCTGTCGGTATTTAAGACGAACATCGAGGCGCTGGCAGAGTGGATCCTGGAATTTGAAGAGCAGTCCCTGCAGATCGACTATCTGTACCTGACCGGGGCTGGGGCGGAGAACCCGAAGGCGGAGAGCGGATTTTTGGGACGGATCGGACATGAGATCCGGACCTTTGTGGGTTCCTTCTCCCACTCTTACAATGAAATGTCCTCCTCCGACGGCGGCCAGACCCGGGCGCTTACGATCTGGATGGGCAAGGGCCGTGATCAGGCCAATGTTATGAAGCGTCTGATCGACGTTTATTTCACGCCCCAGAGCGGCATCGGCGTCAACATCAGTCTGGTGGAGGGCGCGCTGGTGAAAGCGACTCTGGCGGGCCAGGGACCTGATGTGAACATCTTCACGTCCAGAGGCGAGGCCATGAACCTGGCGTTCCGCGGCGCTGTGACGCCCGTGAATGAGATGGAGGGCTTCGATTCGCTCCGCACGGAGTATTCCGGCAGCGCGTTCGTTCCGTATGAATATGACGGTTCCACCTACGCGATCCCGGAGACCCAGGAGTTCTACGTCATGTACGTGCGGACGGACGTGTTTGAGGACCTGGGCATCGAGGTTCCCAATACCTGGGATGAACTGATGGCGCTGCTTCCGATTCTGCAGTCCAACAGTCTGTCCATCGGTCTTCCTTATACTGACGGCTACGCGACCATGAACAACGGTATCGGCACCATCAATCTGCTGCCGACGCTTCTGGCCCAGAGAAACATTCCGATCTACCGGGATACGGAAGAAGGAACGGTGACGAGCCTGAAGGATTCCGAGGCGTTTGAAGCGTTTGAGCAGTGGGTGAATTTCTACGTACAGTATGATTTCGAACTGTATAAGGACGATTTCAACCGATTCCGTACAGGCGAAATGCCGATTATTATTTCGACCTACGGTTTATACAACAACCTTTCGGAGGCAGCGCCGGAGATTGCGGGACAGTGGATCATGACCCCGATTCCCGGAACGCCGGACGCAAACGGCAATCTGAACCGCGCCACCAGCGCCAGCGGCACCTGCAGCATTATCCTTAAAAACTGCGAGGACAAGGACGCGGCCTGGGAGTTCGTAAAATGGTGGAGCAGCGCGGAAACGCAGCAGATGTATTCGGCCGAGATCGAGGCGGAGCTGAGCACGCTGGGACGCCATACTCCGGCGAACCTGGAAGCGTTTAAGAACAGCTACTGGACCGACGAGGAGAAAGAGCTTCTGCTGGAGCAGTGGAACAACGTGGTGGAAGTTCCGGAGATCCCGGGCGGCTACTATGTATCCCGCAACGTGGACAACGCGTTCCGCCAGGTCTACTACAACGGAGAGAACGCCAGGGATACGTTGCATTATTGGATGAACGCGGTGGACGAGGAGCTTCTGCGCAAGCAGGCGCAGCTGGAAGCCCGGAAAGGAGAGTAAGCGATGCAGGCGAAAAAAATGAGCATACCAAACCGCATAGCGGATTATTTCAAGCGATACCGGACGAGCTGGCTGATGATGGTGCCTTTCCTGATCTTCTTTATCATATTTACCATCTTTCCGGTCGTGCTGTCTGTGATACTGAGCTTTACGGACTACGATATGGTGCAGGCCCCGATCTTCGTGGGGGTGGAGAATTACCTGCAGGTGTTCTTAAACGACGAATATTTCATCGTCGCGCTGAAGAACACGCTGATCTTCTCCATCATCATCGGGCCGGCCAGCTATGTGATCTGTTTCCTGGTGGCGTGGCTGATCAATGAGCTGAAGCCCCTCCCCAGGGCCCTGGTGACGGCGCTGTTTTACATCCCGACCATCGTCGGCGCCGCCGGCTGGAGCGTATGGCGTCTGATCTTCAGCTCCGACCAGTACGGACTGATCAACGGCTTCCTGATGAAGTTCGGCCTGCTGAACGAGCCCATCGGATGGCTGACCGACGAGGCCTATATCATGCCGGTGCTGATCATTGTGCAGCTCTGGATGAGCATGGGTATCAGCTTCCTGACCTTTATCGCCGGCTTCCAGAACGTGGATAAGACCCTGTATGAGGCCGGTATGATGGACGGCGTGAAGAACCGCTTCCAGGAATTGTGGTACATCACGATCCCCTCTATGGCCAACCAGATGATCTTCGGCGCGGTCATGCAGATCGTCAACTGCTTTGCCGTAGGCGACGTATCCGCTACGCTGGCGGGACTTCCCAGCACCGGGTACGCGGGCGAGACCATCGTGACCCACATCATGGACTACGGCAACCTGCGGTACGAATTCGGCTATGCCTGCGCCATGGGCGTGGTGCTGGTCGTGATGATGCAGTATTCCAAGAAATTCGTGACCTGGCTCATCGGCCGGATGGGACATTAGGAGGGCGAAAACCATGATTAAGATGAAAAAGAGAAAGAAAAAACTGGGAATCGATAACCGGCGGTCGAAGATCGGCAACGGTCTGGTGATTTTCCTGCTGCTGGTGCTGGGCGCGTTCATGGCGTTCCCGCTGTACTATACGCTGATCCAGTCCATCAAGCCGTCAGAGGAACTGTTCCAGTTTCCGCCCAGGCTCTATGTACTCCGGCCTACCGGCGAGCATTATACGGAGCTGTTCCAGCTGATGTCCAACCTGTGGGTGCCGTTTTCCAGGTATCTGTTCAATACGCTGTTCGTTTCCATCCTGGGAACGCTGCTGCATGTGATCCTGGCCGGCATGGCGGCTTATCCGCTGGCCAAGCACAATTTCCCCGGCAAGGACGCGCTGTTCGCGATCATCCTCCTGGGCCTGATGTTTGTGGGCCAGGTTACGTTCCTGCCGTCCTTCATCATCATTTCGAAGCTGAAGCTTCTGAATACATACTGGGCCTACATCCTGCCGAACATCGGCGTGTCTCTGGGACTGTTCCTGATGAAGCAGTTCATCGAGCAGCTTCCGGATTCCCTGATCGAGGCGGCCAGGATCGACGGCGCAAACGAGTGGAAGATTTATTTCCAGATCGTGTTCCCGAACGTGAAGCCGGCGACGCTGACGGTGTTCATCTTCCAGTTCGTCAACATCTGGAACGGCCTGTCCAAGGAGCTGGTTTACGACGAGCAGCTGAAGGTCGTGAAGGTGGCCCTGGAGCAGATCAGCGCATCCAACGCTTACGCCAGAATGGGTTCCGGCATGGCGGGCTCCGTACTGCTCATGATTCCGCCCATCGTCGTATTCATCCTGCTGCAGAGACACGTGGTGGAAACGATGACCTTTGCGGGACTGAAGGAGGGATGATATGAAAAAGCATCAGATTCGCGGATTATGCGCCGGACTGGGACTTTTGGCGGCGCTGGGGCTGCCGCTTCCGGCATACGCCCAGTCCAATTTCAACAGTTATTCCTATGATGAATGGGACGGTTCCGTGGCGGCGCCGCCCAGCTATCAGCCGACCATGGCCTTAAACGGCCTGCAGATCGGGGCCGGCGCGTTCAATGTCCCGCAGGATTTCTTTATGGACGAGAACGGCACCCTGTATCTGGCGGACACCGGCAATAACCGGATCGTCCTGATGGACGAGGAACTGAATTTCCTCGGAACCATCGAGACCGTTCTGATGAACGGGGAGGAGATCCCCCTGACCGATGTGGAAGGACTTTACGTGGCGGCGGACGGCACGATCTACGCGGCCCAGACCTCCGAAGGGCGGGTCCTGGTCATCCGCGACGGCGTCGTGGAGGAAACGGTCGTGAAGCCGGTCAGCAACCTGATCGCCGAGGATTTCGTGTTCGCGCCCACAAAGGTGGGAGTGGATATGTACGGCAGGATCTATGTGCTGTCCAGAGGCTGCTACAGCGGTCTGCTGCAGTTCGATCTGGACGGGAGCTTCATGGGCTTCTTCGGAGCCAACAAAGTTGAGGTGACCGCGGACGTTCTGTTTAACTACATGTGGAAGAGCCTCCTCTCGGATGAACAGAGAGCGGCCATGACCAGCATCCTGCCGATCGAGTATTCCAACATCGACTGCAGCAAGGACGGTTTCGTCTACACCTCCACCGTCGGCACCCAGCTTCCCAAGAGCCAGATCAAGAAGCTGAACCCGCAGGGAAACAACATTTATTTCGGCGTCGGCAACGCCGAGGTGAATTTCGGAGACGAAGAGTTCGCGTATACCAGAGGAAACGCCAGCTATCCGTCCTTCATCGATGTGAAGGTCAACAGCGAGGATTTCATCTTCGGCGTGGATCTGACCAGCGGCAGAATCTTCGAGCGGGACCAGGAAGGCAATCTGGTTTCGGTATTCGGAGGCATGGGCAGCCAGCTGGGCACCTTCACAACGCCGGTGGCAGTCGAGGTTTACGGACATAAGGTCTACGTGCTGGACCGTCTGAAAAACAATATCACGGTTTTTGAACCGACCGAGTACGGCGCGCTGGTGGAGAGAGCCATCGTCCTGTACGACGGAGGATTCTACGAGGAAGCCGGCCAGGTCTGGGAGCAGGTCCTTTCCAGAAACGCCAACTACACGCTGGCCTATAACGGACTGGGCAAGGTGTACGCTCAGGAAGAGGAATATACGGACGCGCTGGATTATCTCAGCCACAGCGGAGACCGGTACAGTTATTCCCGGTCCTTCGGCAAGAACCGTCTGGTGCTGGTACGGCAGTACGGCCCGGCGTTCGTGGGGATACTCATTGTGCTGATTGTGGCGTTTCGGCTGATCGGACGGTTGAAAAGGAGGGCGAAGCAATGAAATTTGATCGAAAATCGGCAACCAATCCATTCCATACCGTGCGGCACCCCTTTGACGCGTCCTACGATATCCGCTTCAAAGGACAGGGAAGCGCCGCGATCTCGGTGATCATCCTGGCCGTTCTGTTCCTGACGACGATCTTCCAGAGGCAGAATACGGGATATATCTTCAATTATAATAAGCTGAGCGATCTGAACGTATTTATGCAGTTCGCGACCGCGATCCTGCCGTTTCTGCTGTTTGTGATCGCCAACTGGATCGTAGCCATGCTGTTGAACGGCACGGGACGTATGCGGGACATCTGGATCTACACGGCCTACTGCCTGGTCCCCTTCATTCTGGGGAACATCGGCGCGGTGCTTCTGAGCAACATTCTGGTCATGGAAGAGCCCTTTGCCAATTACGCGCAGGTGTTCGGAGCAGGATGGAGCCTGGTGGCCCTGTTCATCGGACTGATGGTGATGCATGAGTACAATTTCGTCCGGAACGTGTTCAGCTGTGCGTGTACGGTATTTGTAATGTTCATCCTGTTATTCGCCATCATGCTGGTGGGAAGCCTTGCGTCGGATTTTTACGGATTCGTGGCGACCGTCGTCCGCGAGATTCTGCTGCGGGTGAGCTAGGAGGTGCGGAAGATGAAGAAAAATATTTTGAAAATGCTGGCGCAGGGCGTGCTGTTCGTGGCTGTGCTCGGCGTGTTTGCAGGTCTTCTGGCATATTTGAACAGCGAAAGCGGCACGGAAACGAAAGAAGTCATGAGCTGGCAGCCGCCGGTGGCGGAGGGATACACGGACGCCTGGGAAAAGGCGGGCGAGAGCGACAGCCTTGAGCTCTGGTTCCAGCCGTCCACGACGCAGGTCCTCGTGAAGGATAAGAAGACGGGGACGGAGTGGAGAAGCAACCCGGAGAACGCGGCGGCGGATCCCGTGGCGTTCGGGCAGAACAAGACCCTGGTGCAGTCCCTGCTGAATATCAGCTATGTCAATGAGCAGAGCAATTCCTACACCATGAACAGCTTCCAGGGTTCCGTGCAGAAAAACACGTATACATACGCCTACCAGGAGAACGGCGTCATGGTCAACTGGATGTTCGGAGACGTGGGACTGGAGATCCCCTGCTGGTTCGGGATCGACGGCGACCGCTTCGAGGCCAGGGTGCTGACGGAACAGATCGTCCAGCACGGCGGCATGCAGGTTTCCAGAATTTCCCTGCTGCCGTATTTCGGAGCCGGTTCCCTGGAGGACGAGGGCTATATGATCGTGCCGGACGGCTCCGGAGCGATGATCCGCTTCAATAATCAGAAACAGTCCTATCAGTCCTACGCCCAGACCGTATACGGCAGGAACCTGGCGCTGAATCTGCAGAGCAGCGTCCAGGTAACGCAGGACGCGACGATGCCGCTGTTCGGTATCCGCAAAAACGACGACGCGATGCTGGCCGTGGTGACCGAGGACGAATATCAGTCCGAGATCCGCGCCGAGGTGTCCAGAAAGGTGACCGGCTGCAATTCCGTATACAGCAGCGTCGTATTGATTGAAAGCGAGAACAACACGCTTCTGGCGAACAGCAGCGACGAGGAAACGGTCGTCATGATGTCGCCCCAGCAGATGCCGTCCCCCTACTATGAAGTGAGCTATTATTTCCTGGAAAAAGGCTCCGGCTACGGAGAGATGGCCGCCAGGTACCGTCAGTACCTGATGGAAGAGAAGGGCATGCAGCAGCAGACCGCCGGCCAGACCGATATGAACCTTACGTTCCTGGGCGGCGTCCGGGTCCGGAAGACCCTGCTCGGCGTTCCGTACCATACGGTAGAGCCCCTGACCCCGTTTAAGAGCCTGCAGGATGCGGTCCTGGCCCTTGCAAACGAGGAGGGAACGTTCCAGGTCAGCATGATTAAGATGGAGAAGGGCGGAAACGAAAGCAAGCTGCCCACCAAGGTGACGTTTGAGGGAGCGCTCGGCGGCGAGCGCGGCTACAAGAATATGGCGTCCGCTCTGGCCGGCGCGGGGATCCAGTTCTATCCGATCTACGACCCCGTGACCATGCAGAGCAGCGGGAACGGATACAGCACGCTGAAAGCAGCCAGAAATGTATCCCGGTCCACCTCGCCTCAGTACGTGTACCTGCTGACCTCCGGTGCCCGTGACAGCGGGACCTCGCCGGATTACCTGATCTCGCCCCCATACGTGGAGGAGATCACAAATAAACTTTTGTCCAGCGCCTCCAAGAAAGGCATCACAAACCTGGGTCTGACGGGGATCACGAAAAAGATGTATTCCGATTTCCGCAAGGACAGCGTTTCCCGCGATCAGGCCGGTACTTATTGGGAGAACGCGCTTTCCGCCGCGGCCGGCAGCACGGACCAGCTTCTGTGCGCGGGAGCTTACGCTTACGCCTTCCCCTACGCGGATGTGATCACCGATGTGCCGGTGTATTCCAGCCAGTTCGACGTGGAAGATGAGGCGGTTCCGTTCTATCAGATGGTAATGAGCGGCAGCGCGGCCCTTTACAGCACGCCGGTGAATCTGAGCGGCGACGTGCGGGAGAGCCTGCTTCACGCGGTGGAATACGGGGTGAGCCCGTCGTTCCTGCTGATGACCGCGGACGCGCAGACCCTGCTGGATACGGATATGAGCAATTATTATTCCGTCGCCTATGACGAATGGGACGACGAGATCCGCGGAATCCTCTCCGAGCTGCAGCAGCTGGAAGGCGTATTGGGGCAGAGGATCGTGGGTCACAGGCAGGAAAGCAGTCAGGTATACGTGACCACCTATGAAGACGGAACAGAAGTTTATGTGAATTACGCGGATGAACCGGCGGCGGTCGGGGATCTGACGGTTCCGGCGATGGGGTTTGCCAGGAAAGGAGCGAGATAAATGTTTAAGAAACTGCCGTATCATACAAAAAAGAAAATTTACGGGTTTTTATTCATTACTCCCTGGCTTGTGGGATTCCTGCTGTTTTTCGCGGTTCCCTTTGTTCAGTCTTGCGTTTACGGGTTCCAGGACCTGAAGACGACCGTATCGGGCATGGAAGGCACCTGGGTCGGTTTGAGCAATTTCTCGTACGCGCTTTTCAGGGACACCCAGTTCATCATCCAGTGCGCAGGCTCCCTGCGGGATCTGATCACGGTACCCCTGATCCTGGTATACAGTCTCTGCTTCGCGCTGCTCCTAAAGAAAGAGTATCCGGGCAGAACCCTGATGAGAGCCATCGCGTTCCTGCCGGTTATCATCGGTTCCGGCGTTCTGATGGACATCATGAAGACGGATGTATTTTCCACCAGCATGAACAGCTCGGAGACCACCTATCTGTTCTCCGCAAGCGGCCTGACGGGATTCTTCGAGTCCATGGGTCTGTCGGCGGGACTGATCGGTTTTATCAATAATGTGATCAGCAAGATTTTCGACCTGACCTGGCGGAGCGGCGTGCAGATCCTTTTGTTCCTGGCCGGACTCCACAATATCCCCTCCTACGTCTACGAGGCGGCGGATATTGAGGGCGCCAACGCGCTGGAGCAGTTTTTCAAGATCACCCTGCCGATGCTGACTCCCATGATCCTGCTGAACGCGGTATACAGCGTGATCGATATCTTTTCGGACTACGGCAACGCGATCATCCAGATGATCTACAATACGGCGTTTACGAACGTGCGGTTCGGATACGCCAGCGCCCTGTCCATCCTGTATTTCCTGATGGTAGCGGTGGTACTCGTGGTGCTGTATCTGGCGATGAAGCGGTTCATCGTCCACGCGGAAGATTAGGAGGGAGATTATGGGAACGATAGTTTATAAGCTGAAAAGCGGAAAATGGTTTTGGACCATCTGCAAATATGCGATCCTGATCCTGCTGGCTTACCAGCTGCTGTATCCGGTCCTGTATATGGTCAGCGCTTCCATCAAGGATCCGCTGGATACCTACGATCCCAGCGTAATCTGGATCCCGAAGCATCTGTCCAGCGTAGGTTTCATGGACGCGTTCCGTTCGATGAAATATATGCAGGCGCTGCTGGGAAGCTTTCAGATCGGCCTCGGGTGCGCGGTGCTGGACGTGGTTTCCAGCGCGCTGGCCGGCTACGGCTTTGCCAGGTACCAGTTCCCGTTTAAGAATGTATTCTTCGTGTGCGTGATCCTGACGCTGATGGTTCCGACACAGACGATCATCCTGCCGTATTACCTGAACATGCGGTATTTCAATCCGGCGGGGATTCTGGGGCTGATCGGCAAGATTACGGGCAGGGAGCTGTCGGTCAATCTGGTGGGCTCCAATATGGCGTTTTATATCCCGTCCGCTTTGGGCGCGGGTATCCGCTCCGGTCTGTATATTTACATTTTCAAGCAGTTCTTCGAGGGGATGTCCTCCGCGCTGGAGGAATCCGCCTACGTAGACGGCAGCGGACCGCTCAGGACCTTCCTCTACATCATGCTGCCCAATGCGAAGAACGCGGTGGTAACGGTATTTTTGTTCTCTTTTGTGTGGCATTTCAACGACTATTATCTGTCGAAGCAGCTTCTGGGTACGACCAGAAGAACGCTGATCGTGGCTCTGTCCTCCCTGCGTGTGGATCTGGCCGCTTTGATCGGAGGACAGACGACGACGGATCCGCTGCGGATCCAGACCAGGATCCAGGCGGGCTGTCTGCTGACGATCCTGCCCATGTTCCTGCTGTATATGGTCGCCCAGAGGAAACTGGCGGACAGCATCGAGCATATGGGCATTAAATAAAGCTTTGGCCTTCCGCGGACCGCCGCCGGTCCGCGGGAGCGCGGGAAACGGCGGAAATGAAGCAGAAAAAACAGCATCATACGCCCAAGGGCGATTATGATAGGCACTGATGCAAAAGGCACAGGCAAAGAAAGGAGATATTATGAAAAAAAGAGCTTTATCTATTCTGATGGCGGGAACGCTTTGCGCGATGTCCCTGTCTGCGTGCGGATCGGGAAGCGGTTCCAATCAGACGACAGCGGCCGGGACGACGGCCGCAGGAGCCACGGAGGCCCAAACGACAGCTGCTGCTGAGACGACGGCAGCCCAGGCGGAAGCGAGCGTCCTGCCGGATACGCTGGCGAACCCGAATCTGCTGATCGTGTGGAACACGACGGAAGAGAGCTGGAACCAGACCCTGGCGGATAACCCCAAGGCGTTCGACCTGGTATGGTCCACGAAGAAGGCGTTTGAAGAGAAATACGGCGGCACGGTAACGGTAGAAGGCGTGGGCTGGGGCGATCAGGCCAGCACGGTCATCGCCAAGGTAAACGCCGGCGAGCCCTGCGACCTGGCGGAAGCTCATGACCAGAACTTCCCGGTTTACGGCGCGAAGAACATCGTGCAGGACATTTCTCAGTACATCGACTTAAACGACGATTTCTGGTATGACAGCGTAACCAGCGCGTTCACCTACGGCGGCGTGCCCTATGCGGCAGGTTCCGCGGCGACCCCGGTTGTCATCGCTTACAACAAGACCCTGTTCGAGCAGAACGGCGTCAAAACCCCGATGGAGTATTTCCAGGAAGGCAACTGGACCTGGGATACGTTCCGTGAAGTGGCGATGCAGCTGACCGCCGATACGGACGGCGACGGCAATAACGACGTTTACGGCTTCGGCTGGTGGGACAGCTTCTATGTGCAGATGCTGGCGACCAACGGAACCACGCATCTGAACTACGGCGCGGACGGCAGCATCACCGGCAACTATCAGACCCAGGCGGCGCAGGAGACGTTCACGTTCCTGCAGAACGGCTATATCACGGACAAATTTATCATGATTCCGGACGGCGACAATTTCATCAACGCGTTCAAGAGCGGCAACCTGGCGATGACCTGCGAATACGGTTTCGCGGCGATCACGGCTTATGCCTGCGACTATGAGATTGGCTGGGCTCCGCTTCCCCAGGGTCCCTCCGGCCAGAAATATGACTGCGGCGGCTCTCTGACGGGCTTCGCGATCCCGATCACCAGCACCAATCCGGAAGGCGCGGCGGCGTTCATCCGCATGGCGTATGAGCTGAAGCATGAGAATGACGAGGGCGCTCTGATCGAGACCTACGGACAGGATCAGGTGGATCTGATGAACACCATGGCCGAGCACATCAAGTTCGCTCCCATCGGTATTGAGAAATACTGGGATGCCAACTGGACGGTTTACTCCGGCATGGTAGAAGGAACTCCGGTCAGCACATTCACGCAGAACGCCAACGAGCAGATCGCGGAGGGCGCGGCCATCACGCTGGGACAGTAAAATGATTAAAAAAACAAGATGGATATGGGTGATGTTCCTTTGCC
Organism: uncultured Lachnospiraceae bacterium; assembly: GCA_947626915.1. GTDB lineage: Bacteria > Bacillota > Clostridia > Lachnospirales > Lachnospiraceae > UBA3402. The sequence goes on along the minus strand of CANQUA010000008.1, from coordinate 39,379 downwards.
TTGCGCTGGTCTGTGCCTGCGCAAGGCAGGGGGATACCCCGGCAGGGAAACAGGAAAGCTCCGCGGACAGCCAGACGTCATCTGCGACGTCCGCCGCGGAAACCGTGCCCCCGGCGCCGGCGGAAGAGACGGCGTCCGGACAACAGGCGGAGGAGCCTGCCGGGGCGGGAGACGCTATGGAAGTATATGAAAGTGTGCCGTACCGGCTGTACCCCACGTCGCCGAACGCCTGGGTAGGGGACGTGATGCCGATGGCGGAAGAAGATACGCTTCATCTTTATTATCTGTACGATACGGATCACAACGGGACGGGATATCATCCGATTCACAAGTTTTCAACAACTAATCTTTACGAATATCAGGATGACGGCCTGGCGGTGGATTACGGAAAGTCCGCTGACGACCCGGATCTGGCGATCGGGACAGGAAGCGTGCTGGTCGGGCAGGACGGCCTGTACCACTGCTTTTACACGGGGCACAACGACACATTCCCGGAAAAGGGCAAGGATAAGGAATGTGTGATGCACGCGGTCAGTACGGACAATCAGACCTGGACCAAGCTTCCGGAGGATACGTTTTATGCGCCGGAGGGGTATTCCGGAGACGATTTCCGCGATCCGTTCGTATTCTGGAATGAAGAGGAGCAGTGTTACTGGCTGCTGATCGCCGCCAGAGATGAGAAGCTTGGCGGGATCGTGGCCCGGTTCACCTCCGCGGATCTGAAAGAGTGGACGCTGGCGGAGCCGTTGTACGCGCCCCAGAAGCAGTACATGCTGGAGTGCCCGGATCTGTTTCAGATGGGAGACTGGTACTATCTGTTCTACAGCTGGGACTGTGTGACGTATTACGCGAGGAGCCGGTCCATCAACGGGCCGTTTGAGGCGCCGGCCGACAATGTGCTGGATGGGACCGGGTTCTGCTTCTACGCGGCGAAGACGGCGGAGGTAAACGGCAAGCGGTATCTGTGCGGCTGGATCGGCCGCCGGAAAGAGGCTGTGGATACCACGGCCTATGACTGGGCCGGTTCGCTGCTGATCCACGAGCTGGTGCAGAAGGAAGACGGGACCCTGGGCGTCCGGGAGCCGGAGAGCCTGAGCGAATATTTTGCGCAGGAAGTGGAACTGACGGCGGCCGGGACGCAGGGGACGGCGGAGGATACCGGAAACGGCTATCGGCTGACGGCGGATAAGGGAGAAGTGTCCGTGGTGAATTTCGGCATGAGGAAGCCGACGATGACGGCTGAGTTCACGGTAACGTTCTCCGAAGGGGGCTACGCCGGTATTGCGTTCGGCCCGCAGGAGGAGTACGGGAGATACACCGGGATCGTGCTGGACGCCAGTAATCAGAGCGTCCACTATGAAGGCTGCGTGCTTTCCCGGATCCAGTATGTGGATCCGCTCATAACGACGAATTTTACGTTCGAGCCGGGGAAGCCTTACCACATCAAGGCCGTCATGGAAAATGAAATTGTGATTCTGTATGTAGATGATACGAAAGCGCTCAGCAACCGGATCTATAAATCGGTTGGGGGCATGAACTGGGGGATTTACGCCAGCGGGGCTGACGTAACGTTTGAAGATATCCGGGCCTGTGTGCCCTGAGAAGGAGCAGTATGGCAGTGAGGGAGAAGATCACTCTGCAGGAAATCGCGGACATGGTGGGGGTATCCAGAAATACGGTGTCCAAGATTGTGAACGGGCGTTATACCGGTTCCGCCCAGATTCGGAACCGGGTCATTACGGTTTTGCGGGAGAATAACTATAAAGGGCTGGGACAGGTGGAGGAGGCCGAGGAACGGGACGGCGTCAAAACCCTTCTTTTGCTGTGCAACGGCGAAATGGACCAGTCCAATTTCTTTCTTCCGCTGGTGAATGAGATTCAGCAGAACGTGGAATCCAGAGGCTATGTCCTGGTATTTTACGGAGTTTTGCAGGAGGAAATGGAACGGCAGCAGCTTCCTCAGATGGTGGAGGAGGACAAGGTGGATGGAATCGTCTGTATCGAACTGTATCACAGGGCTTACATCGAAAAGCTTCTCCGGTGCGGGATCCCTACCGTGTTCCTGGAATTTTGCCGCGATCTGTGGGACGTTCCGGGCAGGTACGACGTGGTGCTGATGAATAATGAGTATCCGGCCCACCGTTTGACTGCCGGTCTTCTGGAGAACGGCTGCAAACGAATCGGCTTTGTCGGCAACGCCCGTCTCTGCAGAGGAAATTATGAGCGGTACAGGGGATACGGCAGCGCGATGCGGGAATACGGGCTTTCGCCGGAGAATGCCTGCTGTCTGGAGGATGCGGAACTGGACCGGGGGAACCCGGAGGAAAGGCTGCGGGAATTTCTGGACAGTTTGCGGGAGCTTCCGGACGCTTTTGTCGCCGCCAGCGATAAGATTGCGCTTGCCCTGCTCGCGGTTTTAAAGGAGCGGGGCGTTCAGGTACCGCGGCAGGTGCAGATCGTGTCGTTTGATAATCTGAGAGAAGGGGCTGTGGTCGATCCGCCGCTTACGACGGTGGGGAGCGACCGGGAGGAGCTGGTCCAGAATGTGATCGGCTGCCTTATGCAGCGCATGGCCAGCCCCGGAAGGGCGCGCAATGTGATTTACGTTGATTCCAGGATCATTTACCGGAAGACCTCGCTGATACAGAGCTAAGGCGCCGTATGGCGGAAAAGGATATCTGTGTGCAGATAGGTGCTGGTGGAAGAGCCCCTGGGATTCTGTATTTTGTTCATCAGGATCTGGGCGGCCGTGACGCCGAGTTCGGTGCTGGGCGTGCAGACGGTCGTCAGGCCGGAGATAATAGGCTCGTTGGTCGGGATGCCGTCAAACCCGCAGACCAGAACGTCTTCGGGGACGCGGTATCCCAGATCCGAAAGCCGCAGGATCAGATTCTGGGCCAGCACATCGTTGGCGCAGAAGAAAAGGTCGGGAAGCGTTTCCAGCTTCTGAATCCGCTGCAGGATCCATTCCGGGTTCCAGAAAAGGGAATCGTGGTCTATGATCTGAAACCGTTCGGTTTCAAGACCCAGATCCTGCGCCGCCAGCTGAAATCCTTCGTAACGTTCCCTGAAACTGAGACAATGGCGTATGTCGCCGAAAAATCCCATGGTTTTGATCGGATGCCTTTTGCACAAAGCGGAAAGCATCCGATAAACGCTTGAGCGGTTTTCCATCATCAGAAGATCGCACCGGAGGCCTAATTCATGAAAATCGGAGCAGGCGTCCACCAAAAGAACCGGGACATCCTGGGAGCACAGAAGCTGGGTGTAGCCGCTGTCGAACAGTTCGAGACATACGAACGCCACGGTCTGATCGATGTAAAGGTTGGGCGGCAGCACCCTGCGGTGGTAATCGTCGTCGGTGATGGTGTGGATGGTCAGGGAATAGCCTTTTTTCCGGATCTCCTGCTCCAGCTGCGTCAGAATCGTGGAACCCACATGAAGATCACCCGGCATCATGTGCATCAGGAATGCAAAGTTATGCCGCAGACGCTGTTCCGATCGGGCTCTGCTTTTGAGGGCGCGGCCTGGATTTTTATAATTCAGCTCCTGCATTTTGGACAGTACGATCTGCCTCGTATCGTCCGCGACGCCGGAGGAATTGTTTAATACCTTGGACACGGTCGCCCTGGACAGATGCAGGGAATCGGCAATGTCCTGAATCGTGATCTTGTTTTTCATAAGGACTCCTTTACGTGTAATCTATCTCTACTATATCGGATTTATCTGGAATTTTCAAGTGTACGGAAGCGAAAAAGTTATTTCCTGCAACAGTTTGGCCAGCCGCCGGACATGATGGAAAACCGTGCCTGCACGAATTTTCCATCATGTCCGGCGGCTGAGGGAGCGCCGTTTTATGAGCAGAGATAGCCGCGCGGCGGCGGAGAGCGCGTAAGCGCGGCTTCGCGAATGGCGCGGCTGAACGGTTGCGATTGCTCCGACCGGATTCTGCGGACGGGGCAAAAGAGAAATTCATGGAAAAAGGATTGAAGCGCCCGATATTGTGTAGTATAATTGACAAAACAGATCAGGCTGTGAAATTTCAGCCGGGTATATGGCGCAGCAGAGGGAAAACGGTCTGAAGAGCGGCCGGACGTATCTCTGCGCAAATAGGGGGTTGCCTTGAAGCTGGAGGATATTTTTGCGTACTCGCCGGTGATCACGGCGGTAAAGGATGAAGAGGGGCTGGAGCATGCCCTGGAAAAGGACTGCGCCATGGTATTTATTCTTTTTGGCACGGTCTGCAATGTGGGGAAGATTGTTGAGAGGGTCAAAGAGCGGGGGAAGCTGGCAATCGTGCATGTGGATCTGATCGCGGGGCTCAGTTCCCGGGAAGTAGCGGTGGATTATATTAAGGATCATACCGACGCGGACGGCATCATCAGCACGAAACCGGCCCTGGTGAAATACGCGATGGAGCTGGGGCTGATCGGCGGGCAGAGGGCGTTTCTGATCGATTCCATCGCCCTTGAGAACGTCCGCAAGCAGCTGACCGTTTTCCAGCCGGATTTTATGGAGATCATGCCGGGAGTCATGCCGAAGGTACTGAAAAAGGTGAGGGAGGACACGCCGGTGATCCTGGTGGCGGGCGGACTTTTGTCGGATAAGCAGGATATCATGGCGGCGCTGCAGGCCGGGGCGGACGCCGTGTCCACGACGAAGGAAGAGCTTTGGGAAGTCTGAACCGGGAAATGTCCGGACCGCAGGAGAGGGACCGGACGGCGCGGGCGGAAAACAGGCGGATTGTCCCGGAGTGACGGACGGAAAGCAGGGAACCGGGCTTTGCGCAGAGAAACGGAAAGCCGGCACAGGAAAGGAGTATGGATTTATGGGACCATATAAGCGCATTTTTGTAATTGTGATCGATTCACTGGGGATCGGGGCCATGCCCAACGCCGCCGAATACGGGGACGCCGGCACGGATACGCTGGGACATATCGACGAACGGGCGGAACAGTTGGTGATTCCGAATCTGGCCGGGCTGGGGATGGCGAATCTCCATCCCCTGACCCACGTGAAGGCGGCGGAGAGGCCCATGGGCTATTATGGACGGCTGCTGGAAGCCAGCGTGGGGAAAGATACCATGACCGGACACTGGGAGATGATGGGCCTGCGGATCACGCAGCCGTTTAAGACCTTTACGGAAACCGGGTTCCCGCAGGAGCTTCTGGATGAGCTGAGCCGCCGCACCGGACATAAGATCGTGGGCAACAAAGCGGCCAGCGGGACGGAGATCCTGGACGAACTGGGAGAGCACGAGATCGCCACGGGCGATATGATCGTTTATACGTCGGCGGATTCGGTGCTGCAGATCTGCGGCAACGAGGAAACCTTCGGGCTGGAGGAGCTTTACCGCTGCTGCGCCATCGCCAGGGAGCTGACGATGCGCGACGAGTGGAAAGTGGGGCGCGTGATCGCCAGGCCCTATGTGGGGAAGAAACGGGGCGAATTTAAACGCACCGCCAACCGCCACGACTATGCGCTGAAGCCTTACGGGAAGACGGTGCTGGACGCCTTGAAGGAGCATGGCTGCGATGTGATCAGCGTCGGAAAGATCCGGGATATTTTTGACGGCGAAGGCATCACGGAAGCTTATAAATCAAAAAGCAGCGTCCACGGCATGGAACAGACCATTGAACTGGCGGACAAGGAGTTCCGCGGTCTCTGCTTCGTGAACCTGGTGGATTTCGACGCCCTGTGGGGACATCGGAGGGACCCGATCGGTTACGGACAGGAGCTGGAGCGCTTCGACGTGAAGCTGGGGGAGCTGCTTCCCAGGCTGCACGCGGACGATCTGCTGATCATCACGGCGGACCACGGCAACGACCCGACTCATACGGGGACCGACCATACAAAAGAGATGGTGCCGTTTCTGGCCTATTCTCCGTCTATGGAAGGGCACGGGAAGCTGCCGGATGCGGATACCTTTGCGGTCATAGGGGCCACCGTCGCGGATAATTTCGGAACGGCGATGCCGGAGGGAACCATCGGATATTCCCTGCTGGAGAAGCTGAAATAGGGACAGGGGCCGCGGGCGGGACCTCCGGGGAATCGCTCATACCCCCAGAAGGCTCTGATCAAAAGCGAACAGCGCCTCATTGATCTCAAAAATATTGTAGTTTCCGCGGCTGATAAAATACTCGACGATAATGTCAAACTTGTTGCTGTGGGAGAGGGCGAACCCTGCTTTCATCAGCAACTCCCGCGTCTCGCTGAGCGGGAGTTCGAGGGCGATCGCAAAAGCCAGGACCGTGGGCTTGCTCGGTTTGTAGAGTTTGTCGCTCCGTATTTTGGAGAACAGCTTTCGGTCCACGTTCGCTTTCTTGTAGCACTGGACGTCTGTGATGCCGTGTTCGTCGATCTTCCGGAGAAGCATCTCGGAGAAACTCTCGTCGATCATGCCGACCGCTTCATCCAGTGAGGCGGCGGGCGCTTTCCGAACGGCCTTTGCAAGGGGCGCGGGCGGCGCCGCGTTTTCGGAAAAACCGTCCGCCGTCTCGTATTTCCATGCAGAAAGTGTGCCGGCGGCACGCTTTCCGTATTCGTCGGGGAGCAGGGTCTGCGACTGCCTCCGGTAGAGGTCGAAATGTTCCGCCGCATAGTGATCGTCGATGTACTCGGCAATATCTTTGAACAGCTTTTCGCTGATCTGATAGGCGGCCTTATCGAAGATCACGATATAGACGGTCATCTCGTTGTCGAAAAGGAAATCGCTGATCGTATCGATGGCGACCTTCAGGGCTTTATCCTTCGGATAGCCGTAGGCGCCGGAGGAGATCAGGGGAAACGCCACGGTTTTGCACCTTTTTTGTTTGGCAAGCGCGAGAGAGGTGCGGTAGCAGGAAATCAGCTGGTCGCGCTCTCCGTGGCCGCCTCCGCGCCAGACGGGCCCGACGGCGTGGATCACATACCGGCAGGGCAGACGGTACGCGCCGGTGAGCTTTGCGCTGCCGGTTTCACAGCCGCCCAGTTTCCGGCACTCGGCCAGAAGCTTCGGTCCCGCGGCGTCATGGATGGCCCCGTCGACCCCGCCGCCTCCCAGCAGGGTTTGGTTGGCGGCGTTCACAATCGCGTCCACCTTCATTTTCGTGATATCGTTCCGTATGATTTCCAGCGGCATAAATCGATTCCTCCTGTCTTATTCCAGTCCCTGAAACAATTCGCTCTCAATATCGCAGATATCGCCGGTTCGGATCTGCTCGCCGTTTGTCAGAATGAGCGTGCGTTCAAATTCGTCGATCTTTTTCAGCTTTCCGCTGACGGTCCGGTATGCGCCGCCGGCCTTCCGTTCGTCTTTCTGGAAGTACGTCACCGTTATCGCCGGATGCTCCGACAGGGCGTCCATAAGAATACGCTGCTTCCTGTCAAGGACCGCCTGTTCCGTTTCGTCAAGTTCCATTTTTTCATCGGTAAGACGCGCGGTTTCCGCAACCGCTTCGCTGTAGCCGGTCAGGGCGGCAAACGGCGAGAACTGGGCCGCTCGGTCCTGCATCGGCATCTGCGGCCGTTTGTCCGAAACATGGTGCGGGAGATGGATGATATCGTCATAAGGTCCCTTCATGCCTTGTGACCTCCGATCTGCGAATTGCGGTCGCGCGCCGTGGCGCCCTCTTCCAGGTTCATGCCTTTGAGGATCGCGTTTTTCCCGAATTTTTTCTTGATGGCCAGCATCGTCTGCTGCATTTTCTTTTCCCGTTCCCGCTCCGCCTGCTCCCGTTCCCGCCCGGCTTCCAGGGCGGCGTAGTCGGTGAAAAGATCGAGCTGCTCATATTGCGGTTCCTGTCTGACCGAGGTCTCGCTGACCACGTGGTTCGCCGTGATGTTCAGCCTGCGGATCAGGAGGTCCCGGTCGGTGATGCGGTCAAACAGTTCCGATGCCGCCTCCAGGATCTGTTTCGCGGACGAGGTGGGCCTGCCGAGGCTGACGGTGCCGTGGGAGTGTTTCGGGATCCTGCGCCCGTAGCGGTCTGTGACGATTTCCCCGTGATAGGCCCGGCTCCGCCTGGGATCCTTGAGGTTCTCCACGTCGTATCCGACTGTAACGACGATCTGGTCGGTGACCAGTCTTTTGTCGACCAGCTCCAGCGCAAGCAGGTCCGCCATTTCACGGAGGACGAGCCTGGCTTTCTCCGCCTCATAGGGGGTATGGAGCACCTGCCCCGATCCCAGACTGTTTGACTCGGGACGGTATGCCTTGACCGCTTCGACGGTGCAGGGCTCCCATCCCCACGCGTGGTCGATCAGCAGCTCCGCGTTCTTCCCGAACAGCCGGTAGAGCAGGTCTTCGTCCGTGACGGAACATCGCGCCACATCGCCCATCGTGAACATCCCGTTTTCTTCCAGTTTCCTGGCGTATCCGGGACCCAGCCTCCAGAAGTCGGTCAGGGGCTGGTGCGTCCAGAGGATGCGGCGGTAGCTCATCTCGTCCAGCTCCGCGATCCGCACTCCGTATTGGTCGGCGGGAACGTGTTTCGCCACGATGTCCATGGCGATCTTGGCCAGATAGAGGTTCGTGCCGATCCCCGCCGCCGCGGTGATGCGCGTGTCGTCCATCACGTCAAGGATGATCTTCCTCGCCAGATCCCGGGGAGTGAGCCGGCAGGCGCTCAGGTAATTGGTAACATCCATGAAAACCTCGTCGATGGAATAAACGATAATGTCTTCCGGGGCGACGTATTTCATATAGATGCCGTAGATCCGGGTGCTGTATGCCATGTAGTGAGCCATGCGCGGCGGCGCGATAATGAAGTCGATCGCCAGTTCGGGCTTTGACGCCAGCTCGGAATAAAAATGCGACGAACCCGTCAGGCGGTGCCCCGGCGCGTCGTGCCTGCGTCCGGCGTTCGCTTCCCGGACCCGCTGCTTCACCTCAAACAGCCGCGCCCGCCCGGGTATGCCGTAGCTTTTGAGAGGCGGCGTCACCGCGAGGCAGATGGTTTTGTCCGTCCGGCTCTCGTCTGCGACCACGAGATTGGTGTCCAGCGGGTCCAGTCCGCGTTCCCGGCACTCTACCGAGGCGTAAAATGATTTCAGATCGATCGCGATATAGGTCCGTTTTTCCATGCCGCGGGTCCTCCTTTCTCCCTGACAGCTTCCGCGTCTTATCTCCCTGACAGCCTCCGCGTCATATTTCTATTTTAAGAAATCGCTCCGGTGTTCAAGCGGTCTGAGGTCGTATCCCAGCTCGTTGAGGTGCGCAATCTTCAGGGCGACCAGATTGATGTCCGTATGCATGGCGCGGGCGATCTGCTCGGCGGAGTAGCGGTCACGGTAGAGATGTTCCAGCAGCTCATCATTGTCCAGCAGGATCTCCGACGCGACGATATTCGCCTCGTATTCCGGCTTCGTCCTCATATCATAGAGCATAAATTCATGCAGGGCGTCGTTCTGGGCCAGGCTGCGGTGGAGCTGATCGTGTCCCAGCTCGTGGGCGCAGACGATCCTCTGCATCGGCTCCGGGAGCCGGCTGTTGATAAAGATAAAGCGGTTCCGTTTGATCACCCGGTACATCCCTTTCAGCAGGCCGAAATCGTCGCGGAACATAACCTCCGCTCCGATGTCTGCGGCGATCGCAAAGGGATCTCTCGTACCGCACCGCCTGACAAGCCCGCCGCCCACACGGGCAAGCTGTTCTGCGCGCATCCTTCCACCTCCAATCGGGACAGCGGCATCCGAAGAGTGGAGAGGAGTCATTCTCCGGCTTCCTTCAAATATTTCTTCGGCGTGTATTTCCGGTTCTTCTCCTTGGCGATCCAGTAGGCGTCGTACAGGGCCTTCATCGCTCCCTCGAGATCGTCGTCGCTGAGTCCGCCCCCGGCAAACAGTCCGGTCACTTCCCCGACCAGCTCGTCGATCTCCCGCGCCGCTTTGGCCCCGCCCTTTTCCTGCGCTTCCACAACATAGACGCCGCTGCTGCCGAGGAGATACTCTGTCGTGGTGTGCAGCGCGTCGGCGATCTTCTGAACCACTTCCATATTCGCCGGTTTGCGGTTCCCCAGCTCGTAGTTCTGGATCGTCCGCGTGGTAACGCCCGCTTTTTCTGCCAGCTCCGGCTGGGTCAGATCAGCCTCCATACGTTTTTCCCTCAGTCTGTCTTTGAACTGCATAAGGCACCTCTTTCTTTTGACGGACACGAACATTTTTTCATAAAAACTTATTGACACGAAAAAACGTTCATGCTATACTGACATTGCCGACACGAAATCCCGTTCGTGAAACCATCTTACCACATGAAAACGCGTGTGTCAACAGGAACATGAAAAAATGTTCGTGCTTTGACGGGTTTGACAGGGAGGTGTTGCCGTGCAGAACGTATTGTGCAGGAAAGCGTATGTGTCCGTCAATCTGGATGTGGACGCAGACGGGACGGTCTTTCCCCGGCTGATCCGCTGGGAGAACGGCAGGGTATTCCCGATCGACCGGATCGCCTACAAGTGCCGCGCTTCGTCGGACAAGGTGGGAGGCGGCGGGATCCGCTACACGGTCGTCATCCGGGGACAGGAATCTTTTTTGTACCAGGAGGGGAGCAGATGGTTCGTAGAGGCGAAAGAAGGAGCGGACTGAATTTATGGAAGCGGAAGGATTTTACGGGTATTTTTAGTACAATGCAGCGACAGGGGCAAAAGTAAGCTGGACTGCGGCGGCGGTATATGTTATACTTACGGGGAGCATATAGGTCGGAGCGGCGGCCGGACATGCGGCGGATTTGCCGGAGCCGGTCCGGAGATTGGAGACGGAGACGGCGGGCGTGCCGGTGCGGGAGCGTTGTCAGGGGGGATAAAATGCTGAGACAGATGGCTGTGATCGTGTGCACGGCGCTTGCTTTGGGGGCGGGAGAACTGACGGGCCCCGCGCCTGAGGCCGGCGGTTTTCCGGAGGCAGAGGGAGAAGAACGTGTGATGGAAAATTCTGAGACGGAAGCGGCAGAAAGTACCGCGGGTGAAACAGCAGGTTTTCCGGAAACGGAGAGAGAAGAGCGCGTGATGGAAAATCCCGGGACGGAAGCTGCGGAAAGCCCTGCCCCTGAGACAGCCGGTTTTCCGGAAACGGAAGAAGAACGCATGATGGAAAATCCCGGGACGGAAGCTGCGGAAAGCCCTGCTCCTGAGACAGCCGGTTTTCCGGAAACGGAGAGAGAAGAACCCACGGTGGGGAAGCTCCGGGCGGGAGAGTTTTGGGGATCGGAAAAGGGCGTTTCCCCGGCAGGGACGGTTCCTTTTGAAGAGCGCGGCAGGATGCGCCTGACTTACATCGGCCGCAGGCACTCGGTTTCCTATGCGGATTCGCCGGAAAAACTGCCGTACGAGCTGCGGACGGAGGAATACGGCGAGAAATTTTTCGCGGAACGGGCGCTGCTGATCGTGGTGGAGACGGTGAACAGCGGCTCCGTCAGGATCGGGATCGAGGCGGCGGTCAGAGAAGACGATACCGTCACGGTTACATTGTCGCATGAGGTCCCCGAATACGGGACAGACGATATGGCGACCTGGATGCTCTGGGCTGAGGTGGAGCGCGGGCTGGACGGCTGCGAGTGGAGGCTGGCGAATCCGGCGCTGCCGTCGGATCTGGCTCTGGAGTAGACGGGACGGATGGTATCGGGCCGTCAGAACCGCGGCAGGGGCTGTCAGCCGGAACCGGGACGTATCAGGGGCCGCGGCCGGTCTGCGCGCCGGGAAAGAGCGCGGTATCAGATAGAGGAAAAGGAAAAACAGGAGGTACGGTTTATGAAAATTGTGGAGTTGGAGACCAATCACATTGCGGGGCCCATCGGCTACCGGCTGGAACCGGCAGTCCTTTCCTACAAGGTAACGGAGAGCCGGGGGAAGAAAAGCAGTTTCCAGAGAATCGAGATCGCCAGGGACGCCGGATTTGAGGAGATGGTGCTGGACACCGGCTGGAGGACGGACATCGACAACAAGTGTTTTGTGCCGGAGTTCGTGCCGGAACCGGAGAGCCGGTACTACTGGAGAGCTTCGGTCCGCGACGACGCAGGCGGCGAGGCGGTCAGCGGCGCGGCTTTTTTCGAGACTGCTCCGGAGAAGATCGGGGGCATGTGGATCCGCGCGCCGTTTGATAAAGAAGAACACGCCATGTTTTTGAGAAAATTCGATCTGAGCGGGAAGAAAATCAGGAAGGCCAGGCTGTATATCTGCGGACTGGGACTGTACGAGGCGTATTTAAACGGCGAAAGGGTGTCGCAGGAGTATCTGACGCCATATTACAATAATTACTGCAGGCGGATCCAGTACCAGAGCTACGACGTGGCGGAGCAGCTGCATGCGGGGGAAAACGCCCTGGGCGTTCTTTTGGGCAACGGCTGGTACAAGGGAAGATTCGGTTATGTGGGCCGGATGGACTGTCTGTTCGGAGATACACAGACGCTGATCTGCGAGCTGAAGATCGAAACGGAGACGGGGGAGACGATCTCGGTCTGTTCGGATACGGACTTTCTTTGCCGCAGGTCGCCGGTTCTGGCAGACAGCATCTACGACGGAGAAATTTATGACAGCCGGCTGGAGGCGGAGGGGTTCGGGACGGCCGGATGCGACACGGGAAACTGGGATCATGCGGTACCGGGCGAGGATCTGTCCGGACGGCTGCAGCCCCGTTTGAGCGTTCCGGTCACGGTGCAGGAGACCCTGGCCCCGAAGGAGATCCTCCATACGCCCGCAGGAGAAACGGTGCTGGATTTCGGACAGGAGATCACGGGGATCGTGACGTTCACGAACCGTACGCCGAGGGATACGAAGATCGCGCTGCAGTTCGGGGAGATCCTGCAGCAGGGAAATTTCTATACGGAGAATTTAAGAAGCGCGGAGCAGAAATTTACCTATTATTCCGATGGGAAAGAAACCAGGGTGCGGCCCCATTTCACGTTCTACGGGTTCCGATATGTGAAGGTGGAAGGAATCGCGGATCCGGAGGCGGCCGGTTTTACTGCCTGTGTGCTTCATTCAGACCTGAAAAGGATCGGGTATCTGACGACGGATCATACGAAAGTAAACCGGCTCATTGAGAACGCGGTCTGGGGCCAGAAAGGGAATTTCCTGGATATTCCTACCGACTGCCCCCAGCGCGACGAGCGGCTGGGCTGGACGGGAGACGCCCAGGCTTTCTGCGCCACGGCCAGCTTCAATATGCAGTGCGCGCCGTTTTACAGGAATTATCTGGCGGAAATGCTCATGGAACAGCGGCAGCCGGAGCGGAGAGGCGCGGTTCCGTTTGTGGTTCCTGACGTGTTGAACCAGATCGACCGGATCCTGGGCCGGGATATTTCCAGCCCGGAACATAACGGGGCTTCCTGCGCATGGGGCGACGCGGCGACGGTCATACCGTGGACCTCTTATGTGTTCAGCGGGGACAAAACCCTGCTGGCGGCTCAGTATGAGAATATGAAGCTCTGGACGGATTATATCCGCAGCGTGGACCGGGATTTCTGCGGCAGCCGGCATCTCTGGGATCACGGCTTCCATTATGCCGACTGGCTGGCGCTGGATAATTACCACCAGGGTTCCAGCTTCGGCGGGACGGATCCCTATTATATTGCCAGTGCCTATTATCTGTATTCGGCGGAGCTGACGGCGAAGGCGGCGGAGGCGCTGGGAAAAGTGGAAGAGGCGGAGGAATACCGGCAGGTGGCCGAATCGGTGCGCCGGGCGATGCAGCAGGAGTATTTTACGCCCACCGGCCGTCTGGCGGCGGACAGCCAGACCGCTCTGGTATTGGCGCTGCATTTTGGCATCGTGCCGGAATGGGCGAAAGAACGGACCGTACAGACCCTGAAGCGGAAGCTGGACGAGGAGGGGATCCATCTGACCACCGGCTTTGTGGGCACAGCCTATCTCTGCGAAACGCTTTCGGAGAACGGGCTTTCAGATTACGCGTATACGCTGCTTCTGAATGAAGATTATCCCAGCTGGCTCTATGAGGTCAATCTGGGGGCCACCACGGTCTGGGAGCGCTGGAACTCCGTGCTGCCGGACGGCCGCGTCAGCGATACGGGGATGAACAGTCTGAACCACTATGCCTATGGCTCCGTCCTGGAGTGGATGTACCGGTCGCTGGGCGGACTGAATCCCGGCGAGACGCAGGCCGGTTTTAAGGCTTTTACGGTTAAACCGGAGCCGGACCGCCGGTTCTCCCATGCAAAACTGCGCTTCAACAGTCCCTACGGGTGGATTGAAAGCAGATGGGAGCGGACGGAGGAAGGGGTACGCTTTACCGTGACGGTTCCGTTTGACACAACGGCGGATTTTGTGATTCCGCCGGAACTTTGCGGCGGAGAAGTCCGGATTGAAAAAGCGCCATGGCCCTGCCGGGCGGCGGACGGGCATGTGGCGCTGGAGGCAGGAACCTATCAGCTGCTGGTGAAATATCCCTGCCGGGGATGAGACGGGAGAGAGGAAGAAGGATCAGGGCGTCCGGGAGGACATCTCCTGCGGCGCCCTGCCTGAATTTGTTCAGAGACGGTTCTGGTCGCCCCATTCGCACATCTGGTCGAGAATGGGGATCAGGGATTTTCCGCGCTCCGTCAGGCGGTATTCCACCTTGGGCGGAATCTGCGGATATTCTTTCCGGCTGATCAGACCGTCGGCTTCCAGCTGCTTCAGCGTGGCGCTCAGCGTCTTGTAAGTGATGCTTCCGATGTATTTCTGCATTTCATTGAACCGCACCACCGTAAATTCCATCAGCGTATACAGGATGAACATTTTATATTTGCCCTGTATGAGAGACATGGTGTAATTGAATCCGGTGTCCTCCAGACGGCAGTCGGCGATACATTCTTTTCTCATCATACTTTCCTCCGGGATAGTATATATCTTTCATGTGCGTACTTGTATTCATGACGGGCGCCCATTACAATTATAGCGTTGAGACCCGGAAAGTCAATACGGGGTCATTGGAAAATCAAAAAGGAGTGAAGAGCATGAAGAAAGATTTTGGAGTACAGCCGTATCTGTTTCCCATGCCGACCTATATGATCGGTACTTACAATGAGGACGATACCGTAGATGTGATGATGATGGCCTGGGGCGGGATCTGCGCGGAGAACATGGCAGCGCTGAATCTGGAAGCGGATCATAAGACGGTGGCCAATATACGGGCGAGAGGCGCGTTCACCCTGGCGGTTCCCGGGACGGATACCCTGGAGGCGTCCGACTTTTTCGGGATCGCCACGTCCAATAAAATGGCGGATAAATTTGCCCGCACCGGGCTTCATGCGGTGAAGAGCAAACGCGTGGATGCGCCGGTGATCGAGGAATATCCGGTGACCCTGGAATGTACGGTGGAAAGGCTGGAGGAGGAGCCCTATGGTCTGCGGGTCCTCGGCCGGATCGTCAATGTGCTGGCAGACGAAAAGGTGCTGGATGAGAAGGGACAGATCGACGCCGCCCGGCTCCATGCATTCGCGTTTGACCAGATGCAGAACGGTTATTACGCGGTAGAGAAAAAGGTCGGCCAGGCGTGGCACAGCGGCGCCGGTCTGATGAAAAAATAGAAAATTTCCGGAAAAAAGCAGCCTTGAAAAATCTTCTTGACAACGGGAGCTCTCCTAATTATAATGAGAAAGAAATCTTTCAAAGACCGAAAGACGCAGACGGAGACAGTAGTCCTGGGTGAGAGTTCCAGCGAGCCGGAGAGGGTGTGAGTCCGGTACCAGTAGCGCAGACGGCGAAGATCACTCCCGAGTCGCGGACTGAAAACGAAGAGAGGAGCATTCCGATGCTTCCCAGTAGGTCCTGCCGGTTTTCCCGCCGTTAGAAGGGAGACATATGTTGGTATGGTAATAGGTGGTACAACGAAGTACGCGCAGGCTTTCGTCCTCATTACGGGGACGAAGGCTTTTTTATGTGAGAGCGGGTCTGCGCGGGAACGTGCGCGGAGCCGGATGGGATGCCGGAAGCGCCCGGGCGGAAGGCGGGCGCGGCGGCCGGAGATGCTGTACGGGGCGGTACCATGGGAAAAAGCATTTTTATGGAGGTTAATGAAATGCCAAAGTATGCGAAAGTCTCCACAGACCTGAAATTTGTGGAGCGAGAGAAAGAAGTAGAAAAATTCTGGAAGGATGAAAAAATTTTCGAGAAGAGCATGGAACTCAGGGAGGGCTGCCCTACCTACACGTTTTACGACGGCCCGCCGACCGCCAACGGCAAACCCCATATCGGCCATGTGGAGACCCGCGTCATCAAGGATATGATCCCCAGATACAGGACCATGAAAGGTTATATGGTCCCGAGAAAGGCCGGATGGGACACCCACGGACTCCCGGTGGAGATCGAGGTGGAGAAACTGCTGGGTTTAAACGGCAAGGACCAGATCGAGGAATACGGCCTGGAACCGTTCATTGACAAATGCAAGGAAAGCGTCTGGAAATACAAAGGCATGTGGGAAGATTTTTCCGGCACCGTGGGT
Source organism: uncultured Lachnospiraceae bacterium (assembly GCA_947626915.1). Lineage (GTDB taxonomy): Bacteria > Bacillota > Clostridia > Lachnospirales > Lachnospiraceae > UBA3402. The sequence goes on along the minus strand of CANQUA010000008.1, from coordinate 22,966 downwards.
TTCTGGGCGGACATGGACCATCCTTACGTGACCTATCACGACGATTATATCGAGTCCGAGTGGTGGGCCTTAAAGACCATCTGGGACAAGGGACTTCTCTATAAAGGCTTCAAGATCGTGCCGTACTGCCCGCGCTGCGGGACCCCGCTTTCGACGGCGGAGGTGGCCCAGGGCTATAAGGACATCAGGGAGCGCTCCGCCATCGCCCGCTTTAAAGTGAAAGGCGAGGACGCCTACATCCTGGCGTGGACTACTACGCCATGGACCCTGCCCAGCAACGTGGCGCTCTGTGTAAACCCCGCAGAGACCTACGCGAAAGTAAAAGCGGGGGACGGTTATACCTACTATATGGCCCAGGCGCTTCTGGATACGGTCCTTGGGAAGCTGGCGGACAAGGAAAACGGAAAGCCGGCCTATGAGGTGCTGGAGACATATACGGGAAAAGATCTGGAATATAAAGAATATGAGCCGCTTTTTGACTGCGCGGTGGAGCTTTGCAGAAAACAGGGCAAGAAGGCCTATTATGTGGTCTGTGATTCCTACGTCACGCTGACCGACGGCACCGGCGTGGTCCATATCGCGCCGGCCTTCGGCGAGGACGACGCCAAGGTGGGCCGCGTCTATGACCTGCCGTTCGTCCAGCTGGTGGACGCGAAGGGCGATATGACGGCGGAGACCCCTTACGCGGGCGTGTTCGTAAAGAAAGCCGACCCCATGGTCCTGCGGGATCTGGACGCGAAGGGCCTGCTTTTTGACGCGCCCAAATTCGAGCACAGCTATCCCCACTGCTGGAGATGCGACACGCCTCTGATCTATTACGCCCGCGAGTCCTGGTATATCAAGGAAACCGCGGTCCGGGACGATCTGATCCGCAACAACAACACGGTCAACTGGATCCCCGATTCCATCGGCAAGGGACGTTTCGGCAACTGGCTGGAAAATATTCAGGACTGGGCCATCTCCCGGAACCGTTACTGGGGCACGCCCTTAAACATCTGGGAATGTGAGTGCGGCAATCAGATCTGCGTCGGCAGCCGTCAGGAGCTGGCGGATCTGAGCGGCGACCTGCAGGCGGCGAAAGTGGAGCTGCACCGTCCTTATATCGACGAGGTGACGTTCCCCTGCCCGAAGTGCGGGAAGACGATGCACCGGGTTCCCGAGGTCATCGACTGCTGGTTCGACTCCGGGGCCATGCCGTTTGCCCAGCATCATTATCCTTTTGAAAATCAGGATCTGTTCGAGCAGCAGTTCCCGGCTCAGTTTATCTCTGAGGCCGTGGACCAGACCAGAGGGTGGTTCCACTCCCTGATGGCGGAGTCTACGCTGCTGTTTAACAAATCGCCCTATGAGAACGTCATCGTGCTGGGCCATGTCCAGGACGAGAACGGACAGAAGATGAGCAAGTCCAAGGGCAATGCCGTGGATCCCTTTGAGGCGCTGGAAACCTATGGCGCGGATGCAATCCGGTGGTATTTCTACACCAGCGGGGCTCCCTGGCTGCCCAAGCGATTCTCCGGCAAGATCGTCCAGGAGGGCCAGCGCAAATTCATGGGGACCCTTTGGAATACTTACGCATTTTTCGTGCTGTACGCGAATATTGATGAGTTTGACCCGCTGGAGCATACGCTGGAGTATGAGAAGCTCTCAGTGATGGACCGGTGGATCCTGGCCAAGATGAATACGATGGTCAGGGGCGTGGATGAGAATCTGGATCAGTACCGGGTCCCCGAAGCCGCCGCCATGCTGGAGGATTTTGTGGATGACTTAAGCAACTGGTACGTCCGCCGCAGCCGGGAACGTTTCTGGGCCAAGGGCATGGAGCAGGATAAGGTGAACGCTTACATGACCCTTTACACGGCGCTGGTGACGGTCTGCAAGGCCGCCGCTCCCATGATCCCCTTTATGACCGAGGCGATCTACCGGAACCTGGTCTGCAGCGTGGACAAAACCGCCCCGGAGAGCATCCATCTGTGCGACTTCCCGACGGCGGAGGAGGTCTTCGACGACCCGCAGCTGGAAGCCGACATGGACGAGGTGCTCCATGTGGTGGTAATGGGCCGCGCGGCCAGAAATACGGCCAATCTGAAGAACCGCCAGCCCTTAAGGCAGATGTTCATCAAGGCCCCGGCCGCTCTTTCCCAGTTCTATCTGGAGATCATTGAGGATGAACTGAATGTGAAAAAGGCCGTGTTTACGGAAGACGTGAGGGAGTTTACGTCCTATACCTTCAAGCCGCAGCTCAGGACGGTCGGCCCCAAATACGGGAAACAGCTGGGAAATATCCGCAAGGCGCTGGCGGAAGCGGACGGGAATGAGGCGATGGATACGCTGAAGGCTTCCGGCGCGCTGACCTTTGATTTCGGCAGCGGCCCGGTTGTGCTGACCGAGGAGGACCTGCTGATCGATATGTCCCAGAAGCCCGGCTACGTGTCCGAGGCGGACAGCGTGGTAACCGTGGTGCTGGACGCCAATCTGACGCCGGAGCTGATCGAGGAAGGCTTTGTCCGCGAACTGGTCAGCAAGCTGCAGACCATGCGCAAGGAGGCCGGATTTGAGGTCATGGACCATATTCTGGTCTATGAGCAGGAAAATGAGAAGATCAGCCGGATTTTCGCGGAGCATGGCGAAGAGATCCGGTCAGAGGTCCTGGCGGAGGGAATCGTGTCCGGCCGGACGGAAGGTTATGTCAAAGAATGGAATATTAACGGCGAAGAGGTTACGCTCGGCGTGCAGAGGCGCGGATGAGGGTTCCCTTAAGGCGCCGCTGCGCAGGCGGTGCGGAGACGCCGGGGATTTCAGGGGGCCGGGAGGAACCGTCCGGTTATGAGAGGAAGAGCCAGAAAAGCCGCCGCCATTGTGCATCAAGACCAGTAGAGGAGATATTGCAGACATGAACGCATCATTTGACAAAGAAGAATTTAAGCGCGGGATCGTTTATACGCTGAAGAGCAAGTACCGCAAGCAGGTGGAGGACGCGACGCCCCAGGAGGTATTCCAGGCCGTAGCGTTCGCAGTAAAGGATATCATCGTGGACGAGTGGATCGCCACCCACAAGCAATACGATAAGCAGGACGCGAAGATCGTGTACTATCTGTCCATGGAGTTTCTGATGGGCCGCGCCCTGGGCAACAATATCATCAATCTGATGGCTCACGACCAGATCCGCGAGGCGCTGGAGGAGATGGGCTTCGATCTGAACGTGATCGAGGACCAGGAACCGGACGCAGCGCTGGGGAACGGCGGTCTGGGCCGTCTGGCCGCCTGCTTTCTGGATTCCCTGGCGACGCTGGGCTACCCGGCGTACGGCTGCGGCATCCGCTACCGCTACGGCATGTTCCGGCAGAAGATCGAGAACGGGTTCCAGGTGGAGGTTCCCGATCCGTGGCTGGTGGACGGCAACCCCTTTGAGGTGCGCCGCTCCGAGTATTCTACCGAAGTAAAATTCGGCGGCTATGTGAAGGAAATCTGGGAGGGCGGCCGGCAGCGCTTCGTCCAGGAGGGCTACCAGTCGGTTATGGCGGTTCCCTACGACATGCCGATCGTCGGCTACGGCAACAACGTGGTCAATACCCTGCGGATCTGGGACGCCCAGCCCATCAATATGTTTAACCTGGATTCCTTCGACAAGGGCGACTATCAGAAGGCCGTGGAGCAGGAGAACCTGGCGAAGAACATCTGCGAGGTCCTGTATCCCAACGACAATCATATCGCCGGCAAGGAGCTTCGTCTGAAACAGCAGTATTTCTTCATTTCCGCCAGCGTCCAGAGGGCGGTGAAAAAGTATAAGGCGCATCACGCGGATGTGCGCCATTTCCACGAGAAGAATGTATTCCAGTTAAACGACACCCATCCGACGGTGGCCGTGCCGGAACTGATGCGCATCCTGATCGACGAAGAGGGACTGACCTGGGACGAGGCCTGGGACGTGACGACCAGGACCTGCGCCTATACCAACCATACGATCATGGCGGAGGCCCTGGAAAAATGGCCCATCGACCTGTTTAAGCGGCTGCTGCCCAGGGTCTACCAGATCGTGGAGGAGATCAACCGCCGCTTTGTCAACCAGATTCGCCAGATGTATCCCGGCGACGAGGGCAAGGTGGCCCGTATGGCGATCCTCTACAACGGGCAGGTGCGCATGGCGTATCTGGCCATTGCCGGCAGCTTCTCCGTCAACGGCGTGGCCCGGCTCCACACAGAGATCCTGGAGAACCAGGAGCTGAAAGATTTCTACCAGATGACCCCGTGGAAATTCAACAACAAGACCAACGGCATCACCCAGCGCCGCTTCCTGCTTCACGGCAACCCTCTGCTGGCCGAGTGGGTCACGAAAAAGATCGGCACCGACGAGTGGGTCACCGACCTGCCCAGGATCAACGCCCTGGCCTGGTACGCCGACGATCCACAGGCCCAGAAGGAGTTTATGGACATCAAGTACCAGAATAAGCTCCGTCTGGCTGCGTACATCAAAAAATACAACAACATCGACGTGGATCCCAACTCCATTTTCGACGTGCAGGTGAAGCGTCTGCACGAGTACAAGCGGCAGCTGATGAACATCCTCCATGTGATGTACCTGTATTCGAAGCTGAAAGATAATCCGGACCTGGATATGGTGCCCAGGACCTTTATCTTCGGCGCGAAAGCGGCGGCAGGCTACAAGCGGGCGAAGCTGACCATCAAGCTGATCAATTCCGTGGCGGAGGTGGTCAACAACGACCCGTCCATCAAGGGGAAACTCAAGGTCGTGTTCATTGAGGAGTACCGCGTCAGCAACGCGGAGATCATTTTTGCGGCGGCGGACGTCAGCGAGCAGATCTCCACGGCCAGCAAGGAGGCTTCCGGCACCGGCAACATGAAGTTTATGTTAAACGGCGCGCTGACGCTGGGGACCATGGACGGCGCCAACGTGGAGATCGTGGAAGAAGTAGGGCAGGAGAACGCCTTTATCTTCGGAATGTCGGCCAATGAGGTCATCAACTACGAGAAGAACGGCGGCTATTACCCCATGGACATCTTCAACCACGATCCGGAGATCCGGCGGATCCTGATGCAGCTGATCAACGGCTATTATTCTCCCCAGAATCCGGAGCTGTTTAGGGATATTTACGATTCCCTGCTGAATACCAACTCCAGCGACCGGGCGGATACGTATTTCATCCTGAAAGATTTCTGGTCCTATGCGGAAGCGCACCGGAGGGTAGACCAGGCTTACCGCGACCGTCAGCGCTGGGCGAAGGCGGCGATCCTCAACGTGGCTCACTCCGGCAAGTTCTCTTCTGACCGTACGATTCAGGAGTACGTCAACGAGATCTGGCATCTGCAGAAAGTAAAAGTAGAGCTGTAAGAGAATTTTCACATAAAAACCAGCCTCCCTTCATAGAATGTTCCGGGATGGGTTTCCGGACAGGACATGAGGGGAGGCTTTTTGTTGCGTCGCTTTTTCATCGGTCTTCTGGCGGTACTTTTGCTGCCCTATGTGCTGACGCTGGCCTGGAGCGGACAAATTTACGGCGTGCGGGAGCAGGAACGCCCCGGCAGCGGCAGGCGGATTTATCTGGACGGGGGACCGGGCGGGTATGTGGATGCGGAAGAATTTCTGATCGGCGTGGTCGCCGGGCAGATACCGGCAGAATATGAGCCGGAGGCGCTGAAAGCCCAGGCCGTGGCCGCGCGGACCTGTCTCTTCAGGCAGATGGACGGGGCGGAGGAGATCGCCGCCGGCAGCCTGAACCTGGACTATCCGGGGGAGGCCGCTCTGACGAAGCTGTGGGGCGAGAGCCATTTTGCGGAATACTTTGAGAAAATACGGTCCGCGGTGGAAGGAACGGCCGGGCAGGTGCTGGTCTGGGACGGAGCGCTGATCGAGCCGCTGTTTCACCGCGCCAGCGCAGGGACGACGAGGGACGGGGACGCGCTTCATCCCTATCTTTTGTCGGTGGACAGCAGTTTCGACGTGGAGGCGGAAAATTACATGACGGTACTGGAATGGGACGCGGAGGAATTTATAAGCAGGATGAACCAAAACGGCGCGTCTTCCCGGATTTCTTCCCGGCCGGAGCAGATTTTGGACACGATCCAGGTAGTGGAGAGGGAAAAGTCCGGGTATGTGAAGGAGATTCAGATCGACAGCCATATTTATACGGGGGAACAGGTGCGCCTGTATCTGGGCCTGCCGTCCTCCGCGTTTACGGTTAAGGACCACGAGGGAAAGATTCAGGTGGTCTGCAAAGGTCTGGGGCACGGTTACGGCATGAGCCAGTACGGGGCCCATCATTTGGCGGCGGAAGGGTGGAGCGCCGAGGAGATCCTTCACTATTATTATGCGGATGTGGAACTGATCGTTCAATAAATTTGCATTTCGCGGGAATCCATGAATAAGTCACCTTCCTTTGGTAAAAATAGTACCGAGGTGATGAAGGTGAAAGAGAAATTTAATCAGTTATTCAAGGACAAACTGTTTCTTGTCATGCTGGTGCTGGGCCTGCTGACTATTGTAGCCGCAGCGGGCGTTGTTACGATTCAGAGAGGAAAGCTGCCCGGAGAGGAAAATCCGTACATCCAGATGCAGGATCCGGGAGCGATGATTGCGGAAGAAGATCCGACGCAGGAGACGGAGGAGTTCTACCTGGCCGGAAACAGCAACGCGGCCGTTCCGGAACAGACGACAGCCGCGGCCACGGAGGAGAGGACGGAAGCGGCAGAGCCGAGCGCTTACGCAGCTTCGGAGACGCAGCCGGAAGCGGCGGCCCCCGACGAACAGCCGGGAACGGAACTGGCGCAGGCGGAGAGCGCAGAGCCGGATGCGGAAGCGTCGGACGCGGCCCAGGCCGGCACCGGTCTGGAAGCGGCTACGCCCCTGATCCTGGATTTTTCGGATGCCAGCCGTCTGGCCTGGCCGGTTCGGGGCAATATCCTGCTGGATTACAGCATGGATACGACCATTTATTTCCCGACGTTAGCGCAGTACCAGTGCAATCCGGGCGTGGTAATCCAGGCTGAGGTCAGCGACCCGGTCCAGGCGCCGGCCAACGCCAGGGTCATGGCGCTGGGTACCAACGAGGAGATCGGAAATTACGTGATACTGGATCTGGGCAATGATTATTCGGTCACCTGCGGCCAGCTGAAAGAGATCCAGGTGGTGGAAAATGAGTATCTGGAGGCGGGCCGGATCCTGGGTTATGTGGCGGAGCCGACCAAATATTACTCCATTGAGGGCAGCAATGTGTATTTCGAACTGCAGCATGGCGACGGTACGCTGGACCCGCTGGACTATTTTGAATAAAACGGGGCCGTGTTAAGCGGAAAAATTGCGGCGGTATGAACCGGTTTTTGAGCCGGATGCCGCCGCGGATTTTCTGTTTTGACGAGAAAATCATGCGCTCACAATGAAAAATTGTGCAGTGTGCTCATAATATCGTAAGAAAGTTTATAAAAACCTAATAATTTGTTCACAGAGTCTTTAGACACATATGCTATGATATAAATACTGACAGAACAGAGATCAGAATATTTGCTACGGGGGTAACGGATGAACATATTATTTTTTCTGACACCAAAGAGCGAAGTAGCGTTCATTTTCGATGACGATTCCCTGCGCCAGGCGCTGGAGAAGATGGAAGGACACAAATATTCCGCCGTGCCGGTTCTGAACCGCAAGGGAAAATACATAGGTTCCATTACAGAGGGAGACATGCTCTGGGGCATCAAGAACCAGTACAATCTGAGCCTGAAGAATGCGGAGAAGATTCGGGTGTCTTCGATTCCGCGGCGCACGGATTATCAGCCGGTCCATGTGGACGCGACCATGGAAGACCTGATTGAGAAAGCCCTGAACCAGAATTTTGTGCCGGTGGTGGACGATCAGAAAAACTTCATCGGGATCATCCGCAGGCGGGATATCATCCGCTATTGTTACACGCGCCTGATGAACCAGGAACCGGAGCCGCGCACGGAGCGGGAGACGGACGACGGCATATGGAAGGTGATTGCGGTCCGCCAGGGGATGGCAGGCTTGAGATCCTCCGCGGAAAAGGAAGCGGCTGCGGCCCGGGAGCTGGAGGCGTAGACCGGAGGATGAATTTTCAGGATATGGGGCCGTTTTATGAGGCGGCCCGGGCAGTGATCGGCGCGTATGACGGGATGGAGGGCTGCGGACTGCGGCTTCTTTACCGTTCGGAGAATGTGACGTTCGCTGTGGTGCGGAAACAGACAGAAGAAAAGGATGGAGACGGCGGCCTGAAGGGGAGCCGTTTCCTTTTGCACGGGGAAGCCGGGGCCAGGAACGCCGGGCCGCGTTTGGGTGAAGCGGGGTGCCGTTTTTCGCCGGGCGGAGGAAGCGGCGGGAGAGAGGACGAGCCGGGAAGTTCGGCGGAATATCCCGTCGCGGTCCTGCGCGTGTCCCGGCCGGGGTACCATACGGCGGCGGAGATCGAAGCGGAGCTGCGCTGGCTGGAAGAACTGAACGGAGAGAACGGTCTGCGGAAAGCGGCGCTTTCGCCGGAAACGGACCGGCGCGGAGAGGCGCAGCCGCGGCAGACGGGGATTTCCCGTCCGGGTGAGGGGGAGAGCAGGGAATTTGCCGTCGCAAGGCCTTTGAGAAACCGGCATGGCGGACGGCTCACTATGGCGAAAGCGGGCGGCAGGGACTTTCCCTGCGTCATGTTTGCGTATGCGGAGGGTGCGCATCCGGAGGACACGGCAGACTTCCGGCAGATCGGACGGATTGCGGCGGCGCTTCACCGGCAGGTTATGAGCTGGGGAGAGAGCGGCGCTTTGCGTCGTCCTCACTGGGACATGGAGGCCATGACAGGCCGGAACGGGCTTTTCGGGGACTGGAGAGCCTGCGGCGACCTGGACGCTTCCGCGCGGGACCTGCTGGAAACGGTCTGCGGCGTGATCGGCCGGCGTCTGCAAAGCTACGGCAGGACCAGGGAAAACTACGGCCTGATCCATGCCGATCTGCGCTCCGCCAACCTGCTCCGCGGCAGAGGCGGGCGATTTTGCGTCCTGGATTTTGACGACTGCGGCTACGGATGGTTTCTCTATGACCTGGCCGCGTCGTTCAGTTTTATCGAGCATGATCCGCGGCTGCCGCAGTGGGTGCGGGCCTGGCTGGAGGGTTACGAGAGCCTGCGGCCCCTGACCGATCGGGATCGCCGGGAGATCCCCGCGTTTTTCATGGCCAGGCGTATCCAGCTGCTGGCGTGGGTATTCAGTCACGGGGATTCGGACCCGGCGGCGGGCTACCGGCAGGATTTCGCGGCCCATACAGTGGAAATGGCCCGGACATTTTTAAAAAATTACGCATAATTTACAGGCTCTGTGAATACACGAAACGGCGCTTCCCTCATAAATTAGTAATATCAAAACATTCAGTCAGAGAGGAGTCGTCGTTTTCATGAGTTGTTCTTGCAGGAACCAGTCGCCTGCGGCCATGAACTGTCCCAATAGCGGAGCCGGCTGTATCGAACAGTTTCCCGTGGGCATGGGGTATGTCCCGTGGCAGCAGTGGCGTCAGACGTATACCCTGGAGCAGGGCCTGAGACAGGGAACCATTTTCCCGGAGCTGGATTATCCGTTTGTCATAGGGAGGTGCGCCCATGTCTGAGAATGAGAAGCAGCTTTTAAATGTCATCGATCAGACCAGTTTCGCCATGGACGATGCCGCGCTGTTTCTGGATACGCATCCCTGCGACCAGATGGCGCTGGCCTATTATCAGTCGGTCGTGCGGATGCGCGGCGACGCGATGAACGCGTATCAGTCCGGTTACGGCCCGCTGACCGCCGAGAGCGTCAGCCCGGCCGGCGGCTATTGGATGTGGGCGCAGGGTCCCTGGCCCTGGGAAGGAGGACGTTAGTATATGTGGAGATATGAAAAACGCCTGCAGTACCCGGTAAAGATTACGAACCCCAATCCGCAGCTGGCCCAGTTTATTGCCAGCCAGTACGGCGGTCCGGACGGGGAAAGCGCGGCTTCCATGCGCTATCTGTCCCAGCGTTACGCGATGCCCTATGACATCGGAAAGGCGGTACTGACCGATGTAGGTACGGAAGCCCCTGAAATGCTCCTTGTCAGGGGCTCTTTTTCGGTTGAGCGGGTCTCCGGCGCGGAGCATTTCCGCATCCCGCGGCCGTGTAGCTCCATTTGACCGGAAGAAAATGCAGATACACGTCTATATGGTCGCGGTCTATCACCACCATCTGATCCAGGATCTGCCGGTAAAACGTATCCTCGTATTCCACACCGTTTAAAAGCTCAGAGACCGCGCCGTCCATCGCGCGGATCAGCTCCTGCTGCTTCCGCGGGGGCTGCGCCGGCTGCCGCTCCATCTTTGCTGTGTCCGGCTGCAGCCCGGCGATCTCGCTGTCGCATTTTGCGCTGGCGGCTGTAAATTCCTCTTTTGTCACATCGCCGGCCAGATAGAGTTCGATCAGCCGGGCCCGTTTGTTTTCTATGGCCTGGATCCGCGCCTTTCGCTTTTCGGTATCCGCGCCCCCGGCATCCGTGGCGATTGCGGTTCGGATCACAGAGAGCAGACGGTCCTGGAACTTTGAGCGGTCGAATCTCAGCGCCTTTGTGACGAGGCACATGAGATGGACGGCATCCTCATTGCGGATACCGGGAGATGCGCAGCCGGCCGGACTGCCTGCCGAATCCGAACGAGGAGGGCCGTTTCGGACGGCTTCCAGACAGCGCCACGCCCTGTACCGGCTCCCGTCCCTGCGGGTCTTATATCGTGCCACATAGCTGTGGCCGCATTGTCCGCACCGGATCTTCCCGGAGAACGTGTGGCGGCTGGAGTACCTGATCTTTCCTGCAACTGTGCAGGAACGTTCGTCCTCTGTATTTGGCGCGGCCGGATGGCAGTACCTTGCTTTTCCCGCAGCCGTGCGGGAGCGCTCGTCCAGGATCCGGTTGGCCTCGTCGAACAGCTCGCGGGAAACGATCGGCTCATGGTGGTCTTTCAGGATGACAAATTCCTCCTGTCCGCGGTTGTATTTCTTTTCGTGGGACAAAAAGTCCGGCGTATAGGTCTTTTTCTGTACCAGGTCGCCGCAGTATTTTTCGTTGCGGAGTATGCGGAGAATGACGGTATGCTGCCATTCCTTTCCGCGGCAGGGCGGGATCCCCTCCTCCCGAAGCTCCCGGGCGATGACGTGGGTACCTTTTCTCTCGTCCACAAATTTATGAAAGATAAGGCGGACGATCTTTGCCCCCTCTTCATTGATATACAATTTGCCGCCGCGGACGTCGTAGCCGAGCAGGTCCCTGCCGAACACGACGCCCTGTTCCATCCGGCGTTTCTGTCCCCATTTCACACGCTCCGAGGTCTTTCGGCTTTCCTCCTGCGCGATGGAAGACAGGATGGCGAGGCGCAGCTCCGCGTCGCTGTCCAGTGTATGGATGTTGTCGTTCAGAAAGATCACGCCGATTCCATGTTTTTTCAGGTCCCGGGTATAGTAGATACTGTCCAGTGTGTTTCTGGCGAAGCGGGAGATCTCTTTGGTGATGATCAGATCGAAATCGCCGTTTTTGGCGCAGGCGATCATGCGGTTAAATGCGTTTCGCTTCCGGGTGTTTGTGCCGGAGATACCCTCGTCGGCAAATATTTCGTAAAGCTCCCAGTCGGGATTGCGCTCGATATACTGCCGGAAATACCGTTTTTGGCTTTCAAACGAGTTGGCCTGATCCTCGCCGTCGGTGGAGACCCGGCAGTACGCCGCAACTTTTTTCTTCGTGGTCACAGCCTTTTGTTTCTGGTTCAGGCGCTCATACCGGTTCATGCGGAACCCCCTTTCCCGGCGGGCCCAGCGGACGTGGCTTTGGCCTTTTGTATGCACGGATCCTTGAGCATGGCCAGACAGCGCTCCCGCTGCGAAGCGGTCAATAGGTTCCTCTGCTCCAGAGAAAGGAGGATCCCTTTTTGCAGATTCAAAAGGAACGCCGCGTATTCCGGTCCGTCCAGATCGGGAACGGGGCCGCCCGTATAAACGAATTCCCTGGTTTTCACAGCCAATGTTTCCCTCGTTTTCCAAAAGAGTCAGCCGGTATCTGCTGTGTAGAACCGTACAGCAGATCGACGGCGTATTCTAATATATGAGCCGGTGTTTGTCCCATATAACGAGGAAAACGTTTTTGGTGGGCCGATACGGGGCGCAGGTAGACGCGGCGTCCGCCCCCATAAGACAACGCCCGCGAGGAGCTGCCAAACTCCCGCAGGCGTTGTCCCTTACTCGTCCGGCAGCGCGATGGTAATGTTCAGCCGGTTATTTTGGTATTCGGCGGATATGGTCCCGTTCATCTGCTCGATCAGCGTTCTGGCGATCGCCAGGCCCAGGCCCGTCGATTTCCTGGCGGCTTCGACCGTATAAAAGCGGTCGAACAGTCTTCCTACCTGTACTTCGTTTAATCCGGACGCCGTGTTCGTGAAGATCACCGCGCCTGTTTCCGATAGGATGATCTCCAGATCGCCGTCGCTGTACTTGATTGCGTTGTTCAGCAGATTGGAGAATACGCGGGCCAGAGCGGAGCGGTCCAGCGTCCGGACGATTTTCTTTTCCGGGATCCGGATCGTTGGCGAAATGTCCCGCTCTTTTAGCGCCGTGTAGAACGACGCGATGCTTTCTTCCAGCACACCGCCCACATTCACAGGCTCCCAGTTCCCGCTGCTTTCGGCGGAAAGGATGACCGAATATCGGAACAATTCTTCCGTCAGCTGCGTTAAAAGCTCTGCCCGGTCCCGGATGATCTGCAGATAATAGGCCGCTTTTTCGGACGTTTCCTCCTCTTCCAGCAGATCCAGGTAGCCGCAGATGGCCGTCAAAGGGGTACGCAGATCGTGGGAAATGTTTGTGACCGCGTTTTTGAGTTCCAGATCTCCCTGCTCGAAACGGCGCCGTTCCTCCCGCAGCTTTCTCAGCTGGACGTTGATGCCGTTTGCCAGGCGGCGCATGTGCCGGTCCGCGGAAGAGAGATCGATCAGCGTGTTGGTATCAGTCATGAGCCTGTCGGCAAAGGCGCTCTCGATTTCCTTTGCGGCCGTTTGCAGGGCATGTATTTTGAGAAGCAGTAAAAGAATGGCGGCTGCCATGATACCGCTCAGTGCCCATAACCACATTTCCATAAATAATCCCCCTTATGATCGTACGATGAGAATTACGCGTCAGGTAACGAAAATCCATCAGGTGACGGGCATCGTCTATCAGGCAGCAAAAATCCATCCGATGATGGAATCGTCCATCAAGCGGCGAAAACCATCAGGCAACGAGTATCATTTGTTCGATAATAAGAATCCGCCGAATAACGAAAACCATCCCCCGGACTGAATTCCTGTCACTGGATATTCTTCCTCTTAAACGCCAACATCCCGCCCGCCGTCGTGACGGCCGTGATAAACAGCGAGGAGAGGATCATCCGGACCGGATGCGCGATCTCCAGCTGCCACATCCGCAGTCCCTGTCCCGTCGGCAGGAAATCGACGATGAAATCATAGATCTCCCGCTTCATCCCGGTGACATAGTTCGGATTCGGGGCAGGTTCCGTTAGATCGAGCCCATTCTGGGTGATCTGAACGCCGCTTACCATTTCCGGCTCGCTGAGGCCGTTGTAGATCATGCTTGCCAAAAGCAGCAGGCCAATGAACAGCAGGATCGAGATGAGAAACGCATCGGCCTTGCCGGACGACAGCAAATTGATCACCGTACAGATCGCGGAAAGCGCGAGGACGAACATAACGGCGATCAGCAGGAAGCTCAGCAGCCGCAAAGCGCCTATTTTCCAGAAGCCAAGCGCAGGGACGGCGACGAGCGCTCCGACGAGCCACACCGACATGATCAGCAGCGTCGCCGCAAAGGTGGTGATCAGGCTCGCCAGATAGATGTCGGTCCTTGTGTGTCCGACGATGATCTTATTCCGGATCGTTCCGTCGCTGTATTCCGTCCCGAAAAACATACTGCTGCACACCGAGCAGAAGAGTCCGATCGATAACGCGAAATGGAAATAATAGTTATCGATAGAATACGAATATTCCGACATATCCGCGGCCGCCTGCCTGCATCCGTTTAACATGAACAGGACCGCATAGATGAGCATGGCTCCCATGCAGAGCCAGAACAGTTTGTCTCTCCAGAGCCTTGAAAAATTTGACCGCAGCAGTTTATTCATTCGTTCCGCCTCCCACCAGACTCACATAATAGCTTTCCAGACTTTCATCCCGTTCCTGCGCCGAGATCAGTTCGCAGTTCTCCCCTGCAAGCGCGCTGCTCAGGCGGGAGATGTTTACTTTCGCGTAGACGTCGGCGGTCGTGCCGCTCAGGATCGTATAGTCGATCTTCATTTTGTCGAGGACGCGGGCGAGGGCTTTCGTGCTGCTGACCTCCATGCGGACGCATTTCCGGCAGGCGGCCTCCAGTTCTTCGGCGCTGATTTCTTTTACCATGCGCCCGCCATCGATGAAACCGTAATGGGTCGCGAACTTTGACAGTTCGTCCAGGATATGGCTGGAGATCAGGACTGTGATCTGCTGCCTGCGGTTCAGCTCCAGGATCAGTTCCCGGATCTCGATGATCCCCTGGGGGTCGAGTCCGTTGGCGGGTTCGTCCAGAACCAGAAAGTCCGGATCCCCGGCGAGAGCGACGGCGATCCCGAGCCGCTGCCGCATCCCCAGGGAAAAGTTTTTCGCTTTCTTTTTCCCGGTTTGATCCAGCCCCACCAGTTTTAAAATGTCGGAAAGCCCGTCAAACGAGGGCAGTCCCAGGATCCGGTACTGCTGCCTGAGATTTTCCTCCGCCGTCAGATCCAGATAAATGGCGGGCGTTTCCACGACCGCGCCCATCCGGCGGCGGGAGCTTGTAATGTCCTTTTCCGCGTTTTTTCTGCCGTACAGCGTGTAGTCTCCCGAATCCGGCTCCTGCAGGCCGCAGATCAGGCGGATCAGCGTCGTCTTGCCGGCGCCGTTTTTCCCCACGAACCCGTAGATCGCTCCCTTGGGCACATTCATCGTGAGACCGGCCAGCGCTTTGGCCCCTTTATAGCTTTTGGTCAAAGCGTTTGTTCTGAGAACATAGTCCATAAAGGCATACCTCCTTGATTTGATGCCGGTATCGTATCATGGAACCGTAAAGAAAGCGGTAAAGGAACCGGTAAAGAAACCGTAAAGATTTTTTCAGCGCAGCCGGAACCCGATCCCCCAGACCGCTTCGATGTGATCCTGGCCGTCCGCTTCACGCAGCTTTTTCCGGAGATTGCTGATGTGCATTTTAAGAGAGTTTTCTGTGCAGTCCGGCGTATCTGCGCTTATGCGGTCTAAAAGCAGCGATTTGGTTGCGATCTGCGAGGGGTTCTGCATGAGTATTTTCAGGATCGCGTATTCCGTTCTGGTAGGTTTCAGTTCCTTTTGGCCGGCGGTTACGATATGGGTAACGGGATCGAGCCGGAGGCCGCCGTACTCCAGGACCGGGGCGGGAGAGGCCGGATCGAGCCTGCGGAACTGCACGGCGACCCTGGCCAGAAGCTCTTTGACCTGAAATGGTTTGGTGATGTAGTCCGCCGCGCCGCCGAGCAGCAGGTTGACTTTGTCGTCCACGTCCACTTTCGCGCTTACGACAATGACGGGGATCCCCTTGATCTGCGGCAGCAGCTCTTCTCCGGAAAGTCCCGGCAGCATCAGGTCGAGCAGGATCAGGTCCGGCCTGGCCTGCGCCAAAAACAGCAGCGCCTCCGTGCCGGAATACGCGTGGAAGATCTGATAGCCCTCCCTGCTCAAAGCATCGTCCATCAGGTTCCCAATATAGATATCGTCGTCGATGATCAGTATCTTTCGGTACATAAACGGTCCTCCTCAGAAGTTACTTATAGTATAACGGACATTCCGGTAAAAGAACAGGGATTTTTCTTGGGATTTTAGTAGGAGATCACACGTCTGGTCCCGCTTTGCCCGGCAGAGCCGAGGAGCATTTTCGGTGCTTCTGTGGGTACGGAAGAACTGGCTCACATGGAGATCATTGCATCGATCATCCATCAGCTGACCAAAGGCCTGAGCGCGGAGCAGATCGCCGCCTCCGGTCTGGGTCCCTATTATATCGACCATACGGCCGGGATCTGGCCCCAGGCGGCGGGCGGCGTGCCCTTCAGCGCCTGCGAGTTTCAGTCCAAGGGTGATCCGATCACCGATCTGTTTGAGGACCTGGCGGCAGATGGGGCGATCCTGTAAGAACGATCTGCGGTCAAAAGTTCCAGTGGATCTCGATCGGGACGTCCCTGGTGCCGGGGATACGCCTGCCGACCGATATGTGACCGATCAGCGTTTCCACGATCTCCCGGGTGAGATGCTCCAGGCGGGTATAGGATTCGATTCGCTCGCGGCGATGGCCGCCCGCCGCAATGCCGGCTTCGAGTTCGGACAGCCGCGTTTCTGCGTCGGCGGCGACGCGTTCCAGGCGGCTGCGTTCCGCGGCAAGATCCTTTGACAGCGCTGCATAATCGCTTTCGGACAGGATCCCCCTGACCTTATCCATGTAAAGCTCCCGTATGCCTTTGGAATACTCCGCGATCTTTTTCTGATAGGCCGCCAGATCGGAGAGCAGGCGGGCTTTCCGGTCCTGCAGATTGTCGCAGAGCCGGATGTTCTGTTCGAGCGCGTCCTGGTCCAGATACTCCGCTGCCAGACGGTTCAGCTCGTCCAGGACGAGCCGTTCCAGTTTTTCCACAGAGATGAAAGAGCCGGTGCAGGCGTCTTTCGACAGATGGCGGCTGGGGCACTGCAGGTAATGTTTATTGTGGGTTTTGGAAGAGCGCATGACATAACCGCAGTTTGCGCAGCGGGCTTTTCCGGCGAATAATCCGATGGCGCCGCCGGCAAAAGGCCTGGCTTTCTGGGCGGCCAGTGCCTGTACCCTGTCCCACAGTTCCCGGTCAATGACCGGCTCGTGCGTCCCCTCGACGATGTACCATTCGCTTCTCGGGCGCGGCTTGTTTTGCTTTGTTTTGTAGGACACGCTGCCGTATTTGCCCTGGACCAGATTGCCGATGTAGATTTCGTTGGTCAGCATATCCGAAATGGCGGAATAGTTCCATAGGGTGCTGTTTTTCATCTTCGGCTGCCGGTAGCGCAGCCCGTGCAGGCGTTTATATTCCGTGGGATTGGGTATGCCCCGGTCGTTGAGCATACGGGCGATCGCGGTTTTTCCGTAACCCTGGGCGAAAAGGGCAAATACCTCGCGGACGACGGCCGCGGCTTCCTCGTCGACGATCAGGTGTCCCTTTTGTTCGGGGTCTTTCCTGTAACCGTAAAGGGCGAATGCGCCGATGTGAAAACCGTTCTTCCGCCGGTTTGTTAGGACGCTTCGGATATTCTCAGACATATCCTCCAGGTACCATTCGTTGACGAGCCCGTTGATCTGACGGGACTTTTTGTTTCCCTTATTTGCGGTATCCGCGTTGTCGACAATGCTGACGAAGCGGATCCCCCATATTGGGAACAGCCCATGGATGTATTTTTCCACCAATTCCAATTCGCGGGTAAAGCGCGACTGGGTCTTGCAGAGGACAATATCAAATTTGCGCTGCTCTGCGTCCCGCAGCAGGCGGTTAAACTCCGGACGCCGCCGGTCGGAGCCGGTGTAGTCGTCGTCGCTGTAAATGTTGTAAAGTTCCCACCCCTGTTCCATCGTGTATTGCAGCAGCATGGCCTTCTGATTTTGTATGCTGCAGCTGTCGTCGGTTTCGGACTGCTTGTTTCGGTCTTCTTCGGATAAGCGGCAATAAATGGCGGCTTTCATGTTTGGCCCTCCTCAGAGACGGAACAAGCCTTTTCCGCGCAGGCAGGGGCCTGCGGAGAAAGGCTTGTCATTCTTTCCGGGCAGCATGGAGAGCTCTGTCCTTTTCAATCTGATTGATCAGCTGGATCCACATTTGGGTGAATTGTTCTCCTGAAATCGTGTTTTCGCCGCTTTTGAAAACACTTTTGCATACGCCTGCGGCCGCCGGCTTTTCGCTGCTTTTCAAATGTGCAGCCTCCTTTCAAAGAATGGCTGTATACTATATGAGCGGCGGCAGGTCCGCTATGACAGCGCGAAGGGGGTTTTTGAATGAAAACCGGTTTTGCCGGGATTTTAGCCGAAAGTGCGTTTGATCTCCATGCGTCCGCTCTGGGTTTCGACCCAGTTCTCCACATAGCCGCAGTCGCAGCAGACATAGCGTATTACGGGGATTTTTTTCATCAGCGTAAAAGTTGAGGTATAAATGTTGTTGCCGCTTGCGTGGCGGTTCTGGTTGTCGGGGACGCGGACAATATTCTGCGAATTGCACTTTGGGCAGCGTTTCGTATTTTTCATGGGTTCAAATCCTCCTTGCGATTTTTGGTAAGATTAAAATTTCTGCTAAAACGGCGCAGAACAGGATCCATAGGCTTACGGGCCAGATACCGATCAGCCCTGCGAGGAGCAGCATGACGACGGGCACAACGTATTTGCGCGGGTGTTGCCACAGATCGCTTTCGATCTTCCAGCTGCGGATCGGGCAAAACCATTCCAGCAGGACAGACAGGATCGCGCTCTGCAGAGCGATCAGCAGCGCGGCGGCGATTTCCGGACCGTCCACGCCGCCGTACCGCCATTGCCAGCTCGCCAGATACACGCCGCTCACCGCCGCGTTGACGAAAGAAAGGAAGACGCAATAGCGGGGACAAAAGCGGAGGGCCTGTCCGGGCAGCATCCGGACCGCCTGCTCCAGCGCCGGGTCGCAGGACAGCAATATGCAGACCGGCGTATTCAGGCACAGGATGGCGAATCCCAGCGGCAGGACGGGGAGCCCGTCGAACTGCCCCAACAGAAACGGCAGAGCGGCGGCGGTCAGGAAACAGCCATGACAGGCGCAGAGCAGTGACACGGCGATCTGCGCCGCGCTCCATTCATGGACCGCAAAGAACAGCGTCAATACAGGAAACGTTTTTGTGACCAGCGTGTAGCCGGTAAAGGCCAGGACGATGGAAAACGTCATGTTTCTGCCCGCAAACGGCAGCAGAAACAGCCCGGTCATGCTGTCTGCGTTCCCCGGAGAATGAAAGGCCTGCCACAGGATCCCCGCCGAAACGGCCGCCGCCGTCAGAAAGAGAACCGAAGCAGCAATCTCGGTTTCAATTCCCGCAGCGTGGATGGAAACATACAGGATAAACCATCAGGCTCTTTCCGGCGCGCTCATACCTGGCGCCCAGAAGCTGTTTTAAGAGGGCTTTCAGGATGTTCATTCTTTCAGCACCTCCCGGATCCTGGCGGCTTCGATTTCCTGTCCCGCAAACCTTCTCCGGATCTGCCCCTGCTCCAGTACCAGCACCCGGTCAGATGTAAGACAGATGCTTTCCGGGATGTGGGACGAGAAGAGGGCGGCGCCGCATTGTCGGTAGTGATGGATCTGCTCATACAGATATTCGGTGCTTTGAAAATCCAGTCCGTTCACAGGCTCGTCCAGCAGGAGCAGTTTCGGTTTCAGGGCGAACGCCATGATCAGATAAGCCTTTTTCAGAAGTTCCGTTCGGTTCCTTTCGTTACTCCCGATCATCTTTGCTGCTTCCCACCTTTTTCCGGACTAAACAGGCGGATCACAGGAACAGAATGCCCAACGCGGCGTACAGCGCCGCAAAGGGGAGATCGGCGCCCGTGATACAAAACAGCGCCGCGGCCAGCCAGACGATCCCAAGAATGAGACGAAAATAAAAATGACGCATCAGATACCCTCCATTCATGATTTGTTTCCAGATACATGTTTTGCAAAACAGAAAAATAATAACCCAAGGCGCCGCGCCGATGGACGGCAGGATCGTTTTATTCGCTATCCCAAAAGGGCTATCGAACCCTGCATACCGCGCAGACAGATAGAAGTACGATACTGCCTTTCTGCTGCTGTCAATGTGCCGCTTTGCGCATCCTCACGACAACAGGATAGCAAAAGAACGGGCGCCCTGCGGAAATGTCCGTGAACAGCCGCTTTTTGTCCGTGAAAAAGCAGACCGTCCCAAGGGTGGGGCGGCATAAGAAAGTTTTACGGTATCCTCATCAATGCGTTTTCAATAAATATGACAGAAAAAGACCGCCTACGTTTTCAGTAAGCGGTCTGACTGACAAAATCACTTCATCAGCTCATCCGATAGCCGCATGATTTCCGGCGCAAGTTTTTCCCTCTTACGCTTTACCATGTGTGTGTAGATCGGATAGGCCGCGATGATGCCGATGATGCCGGACACGCCGATTACAATGCCCGGAACGAAATACCGCTCCCAGCCGGGCAGCATCGTGCAGCACATCCCAACCCCCAAAATCAGAGCGCTGATGATCCCGACGATCAGAGAGACGATGGCTGCTCCCTTTGTGGCGCTCTCGTCAAGTCGGCGAAGCTGCTCCATCGGGGTTTCCTCTTTTGCCGGGGGTGCGTATTTGTCCCGGATCTTTTTGATTTCTTCTTGCTCTTTTGCGGAATAGGTATAGGTGAAAGTCTCTTTCTTTTCTTCCATGATCTTCTGCTCCTTTCAGGATCCCGCGGTTATTGTATCAGGTAACCGTTTGCAAAATATTCAAGTTATGTTCGAGAATTGTTAATTTCAATTTTTTTCAGATTTTTATTTGCCCGTCCGATCATATAGATTGCCATGCCGATCACAATGATGCAGACCCCGCCGCCTACAGCGCCGGTCATGGTCCTGTTGAATTCCGCGTTGTCCTCTCCGCCGAACTGGGAGAGCATGGCAGTGGTCAGGGACAGAACGGACACCAGCGCCGCCACAAAGCTGATGGCTTTGGCTGCTGAGAGAATCGGGCTTTTGTGCCGCCGGGTCTTGATGATGTTGATGATGGCAATGGTGACGGCATAAAAGGAATAGGCGGCCATGGCGTAGATCAGCAGCCCCGGATACTCAAATCCGCGGTTCTGGTGGACCATGAATATTACAATTCCCGCGAGCGCCTGGTTCATAAACAAAAGCAGGATCCCGCACAGCCGGTAGCGTCTGAGTTCCGCCGCTTTGTCCTGCATGTTCAGCTGCCGTACTAAAAGAAAGCGCATCACGGCCAGCAGAAGGTAATAGACCGCCAGCGCGGCAAACCATGCGGAGCGGTACACGATGCCGGATACCAGCTTCATGGCGATATACAGGAGATTGATGAAAAAGCCCTGATACAGCGAGACTCCTGCCCGGAAACGCACATCGGTCATGTATTTTTCACCCATCTTGGTGGAGCGGAATTTTTTCATCAGCGGATGATCGGAGATAAATTTTCTGACGCCGCCTATCGCCGTATTGATATAGACAAGCCCTGTAATGCTGACGATCAGTGCATAGGCAGAAGCAATGTAGGAGGCGTACTGCAGGATTGGGTTCTGTATATCAAACGCAAACACGGCGATCACAAAGCCGTAGCCGAAAAGCGCTGCCAGAACCGTTGGGAGAGGAGGCAGGCAGAATATCTTTTTAAGGATTCTTTTGAATGTCTCCATCCGCCGCCCTCCTGATTCTTACAGTAAAGGTACTGCCTTTTCCGACCTCACTCTCTACGGAAATGGTACCGCCGACAATATCCACCACCCGTTTCACCAGCGCCAGCCCCAAGCCGTTGCCCTGTGTGGCATGAGAGGTATCGCCCTGATAAAACTTCTCAAAGATGTGCTTGCCGATTTCCGGAGAAATACCGCAGCCGGTGTCTGACACCCGGACGGCGGCATAATCTCCCTCCGTTTTCAAAGCCACGGACACCGTGCCGCCGCTTTCCGTAAATTTCAGGGCGTTGGAGAACAGATTGTTCCAGACGAGGGACAAAAGCTCGCCGTCCGATTTCACAAATACTTCTTCTTCGAGAGCCGTCTCAATGCCGATGTTCTTTTTCTCCCAGGTGCTTTCAAAGTTCAGAAGGCACTCGGCAAGCTGCCCGCCAAGATCGTACCGCTTTGCGGCGGGATAAATCTGCTGGTTTTCCAGACGGTTCAGTTTCAAGATATTCGTAATAAGGTCAGCCAAACGGCGGGACTGCTCAGTGATCGCCCTGGCGTAGTCCATCCGCTGCGCTTCGGTCAGATCGGGACTTTGGAGCATGGTTCCGTAATTCTGCATGACGGCCAGCGGCGTTTTTAATTCGTGGGACACATTGGCGATGAAATCCGTCCGCAAGGTCTCCACGCCGGAAAGCTCTTCCGCCATGCGGTTGAAATAGTCGATGATCGTGTCAAAGCCGGATCGTTCATCAATCCCATGATAGGGCTCGATTCGTGTGGAAAAGTCGCCCTGCATGAGTTTTTCTGCCCCCTGCACGATCCGCCGCACTGGGCGTTCCACCATATATTTCCGGCGCACGCCGTCGATTGCGGTACACAGCAGACTCAGAAAGATTACGTTGACGAATGTTGTGACAGCGGCCAGACGAATCCCGCGCTCAGTATAGGCGATTTCCATGGAGCCCGCCAGCGCGTTCAGAAACAGCAGCATACAGCAGGTGATCACGAAAGACATCAGCAGAAAAAAGGCAGCATAACTTCTCAGAGAGAACAGAAGCCGCCTTAACCTTGAATCCGGCCTCACAGTATCACCGCCTTGTAGCCCAAACCGTGAACGGTCCTGAGTTCAAATTCCGTACATTTCTCAAACTTCCCCCGCAGCTTCGTCATATAAACGTCCACGGCACGCGGCGCAGTGTTCGTTTCCGCGTCCCAAAACTCGTCCATGAGCTGGGTGCGGGTGAAGGTCTTGCCCGGATAGGACAGCAGCTTGTAGATGATATTAAACTCCCGCGCCGTCAGGGGGATTTCCTCGTCATCATAAACCACCGTGCGTTCGTCCATATCGAGCCGCAGCCTGCCGATCTCCAGCTTGTGAGAGGTGGCGATCTTCGCCCGGCGCAGCAGCGCCCCGATCCGCAGGAAAAGCTCGTCCAGGTCGATGGGCTTGACCATGTAATCGTCGATCCCGATCCGGTAGCCCTTCTG
>CANQUA010000007.1 GCA_947626915.1 uncultured Lachnospiraceae bacterium | reverse complement strand
AGAGGCCGGTGTAATCCCGCAAAAACTGGCAGGTGAGTTTGCGGCTGCGGAAGATGGTGCGGCTGTTGGCGTCCCGGGCATGTGCGGCCGGGGAATAGGGACCGCCGCTTTCACCCGCAGCGTCTGGGCCGGCTGCCTTGTCCTCTGTGCCGTCTGCATCAGCCGTCCTTTCGCCTGCGCCGTTTTTATGTGCCGTTCTTTTCACTGCGCTGTTTTTATCTGCCGTATTTTCAGCTGCGCTTTCGTTGCCTTCTGCAATTTTCTCTTTTGTAACTTTCTCCTCTGGAGCTTCTCTTCTGTAGGAATCGTCTTTTTCTAACGTCTTTTTCACTTCCTACATTCCTCCTGATCGCATGAATCGCGGGCGCACGAAGAAAAGAGGAGCTAAGACATACCGGAAAAACCGTTGAATGTGGCCTGCAATCATTATAAAGCAAACGCAGTTGTAAAGCAAGAGGTATTTCCCGGCCCGATGAAGGAGCCGGTTGTGTTTCATGCAATTTTGCTGACGTTCCCAAAAAAATGAAAGATTGTTTCGCAGAAACACTTGTGCTATAGTGTGAATAAAAGAGATGGTGCGTATTGACAGGGAACATGTAAGAAAAGGAGCGCAGGACAATGCTTGAATCGGACACATTGATAGACGGCACGTATCGGCTGACGGAGGAAATGGGTTCAGGATGCGGCGGTGCCGTTTACAAAGCGTACCACGAGCGCCTGTGCACCTATGTGGTGCTGAAGCAGATCAAAGATATAGCGAAAGGAGAACGCGGCGGGACGGACGCGCCCGGCAGGAGCAGGTACTGAAATGGGCGGTGCAGCTGGCGGAGGCGCTGATCGGCCGCGGCGTAGACGAGCGTTCGGATATATACAGCCTGGGCGCGGCGCTGTATCATATGCTGACGGGGAAAGCTCCGGCGTGCGATTTCAGCCGGATCGTTCCCTTATCCCAATGCGGCGTTCCCGTCAGCAGAGGCCTGACGAGAATCATCGAGAGAATGATGCGGCTGGATCCGGACGACCGTTTCCGGAATGGGACGGATTTGAGGATGGCGCTGGAAAGGGGGTTGGCCCTGCGCGGCCCGGAATGAGAAACATTTCATAAAATCTCTCATAACTTCTGGTAAAATCTTTCAAGAAATGCTATACTATAACAAGCTATGTCTTTTGACTGGCGAAAATACGAAACGACAGAAGAAAGGAACGTCTCACTATGCAGGCAATCCTGTTGGCAGGCGGACTGGGGACGCGGCTGAAGAGCGTGGTCAATGACCGGCCCAAGCCCCTGGCCCCCATCTGCGGCAAACCATTTATGGAATATGTGATCCGGGAGCTGAAGGGCCGCGGCATCGACGAGGTGATCTTTGCGGTCGGCTATAAAGGTTCCATGGTGGAAGAATATTTTGGCAGCGGGGAAGCGTTCGGGATACGGGCGTCGTATGCTTATGAAGAGACCCTTCTGGGGACGGCGGGAGCGATCCGCAACGCCTCGCGGTTCATGACCGGGGACGCGGTGTTTGTGCTGAATGCCGATACATTTTACCGGATCGATTATCAGAGGCTTTCGCGGCTGAAAGAGGAAAGAGGGCTGGACATGGCGCTGGTGCTGCGGCAGGTGCCGGATATCTCCCGTTACGGGGAGGCGGTGCTGCAGGATTCCATGCTGACGGCTTTCAATGAAAAGACCTCCGAGGCCCGGCCGGGGACGATCAACGGCGGGGTATATCTGCTGACGAAGACGCTGATCGATCAGATTCCGGAGGGCAAGGTTTCTCTGGAGAATGATATGATTCCGCGCTGGCTGAGAGAAGGACGGGCCATCGGAGGGTTCGTCAACGACGGTTATTTCATTGATATCGGCATTCCCGAGGATTATTATCAGTTTATTGACGACGTGGAGAAAGGGGTTATTGCATGGTAATCCGCGGAAGAGCGCCGCTGAGGGTCAGTTTTGGCGGCGGAGGTACGGACGTGGCGCCGTTTTGCGAGGAACAGGGCGGCGCGGTGATCGGCAGCACGATCAATAAATACGCCTATTGCTCGATCGTTCCCAGAGAGGACGACCAGATCGTGGTCCATTCCCTGGATTTCGATATGACGGTAAAATACAATACGAGAGAAAACTATGTTTATGACGGGCGGCTGGATCTGGTGACGGCGGCCCTGCGGGCGATGGAGATCAAACAGGGCTGCGAGGTTTATCTCCAGTGCGACGCGCCTCCCGGGTCGGGCCTGGGGACCTCTTCGACGGTCATGGTGGCGCTTTTGTCGGCCATGGGGCGCTGGAAAGGCGCGGACACGGACGGCTACGCGCTGGCGGACCTGGCCTATCAGGTGGAGCGGGAGGACTTAAAGATCGACGGCGGTTACCAGGATCAGTATATGTCCACGTTCGGCGGCTTCAATTTTATCGAGTTCCATGGCCGCAACAATGTGGTGGTCAATCCTCTGCGCATCCGCAAGGACATTTACCATGAGCTGCAGTATAACCTGCTTTTGTGCTACACGGGCGGCGTCCATGTGTCGGCCAATATCATCCGGGACCAGGTCAGCAATTATGAGAAAAAAGATTCGTTCGACGCCATGTGCGAGGTGAAAGCCCTGGCCTACGCGATGAAGGACGAGCTTTTGAAGGGAAATTTGAACAGCTTCGGCCGGCTGCTGGATTACAGCTGGCAGAGCAAGAAGCGCATGAGCAGCAAGATTTCCAATCCGCAGATCGATACGCTCTATGAGGAAGCCATGAAAGCGGGCGCCCTGGGGGGCAAGATCCTGGGGGCCGGAGGCGGCGGGTACCTGCTGATGTACTGCCCGTATAATGTCCGCCATAAGGTGGCCGCGCGGCTGGAAATGATGGGTGGACAGCTGACGGACTGGGTGTTCGAGCTGCGCGGGGCCCAGACGTGGATCTCGGACGAAGACCGGTGGCATTACGACCGGGTCAGCGTCCACATGCCGGACCGCGTGTACGAATTTCCCGTGTGAGAGGACAGGCCATGGACAAAGTAGTATTTCTGGACCGGGACGGCACCATTAACGAGGAGGTCCATTATCTGCATAAGCCGGAGGATCTGCGCCTCCTGCCGGGGGCGGCCGAGGCGATCCGGCGGCTGAAGGAAGCGGGATTTGTCACGGTGGTCGTTACCAATCAGGCCGGCGTCGCCAGAGGCTATTATACCTGTGAGGATGTGGAAGCCCTGCACCGGTACCTGAATCAGGAGCTGGAAAAAACAGGCGGCCATATCGACGCGTTTTACTATTGTCCCCATCATCCGGTACACGGGATCGGCGTTTACAGGAAAGTGTGCCGCTGCCGCAAGCCGGGGATCGGCATGTACGAGATGGCGGAGCGGGATTTCGCGGTGGACAAGGCCCATTCCTATATGATCGGGGACAAACGGCTGGATATAGAGGCCGGACACAATTACGGCGTGGAATCGATTTTGGTGGGAACCGGTTACGGCAGGGAACTGAAGCGGGAAGCGGAGGAAAACGGGGAGGCGCCGTTTTACGACTATTACGCAGAAGATCTGCCGGCAGCGGCTCAATTTATCATAGAAAAAGAGAAAGGGCGGCGTTGAGGCCGCGGTGAAATTATGGCGGAGTATGGTTATTTAAAGGAACTGATTGAGAGATATCCGGTGCTGGAGCCCGTGAGCGGGTCTGTCAGGCAGGCTTATGAGATCCTCCGGGATGCGTACGCTTCCGGCGGGAAGCTGCTGATCGCGGGGAACGGCGGGAGCGCTGCGGATGCGGAGCACATTGCGGGGGAGCTGATGAAAAGCTTCGTGAAGGATCGTCCCGTGCCGCAGGAGCTGGCGCGGAAGCTGCAGGAAACGGATCCGGACGGCGGGAAGCTGCTGGCGGAGAAACTTCAGGGCGCGCTTCCGACGATCACGCTGACAGGGCATTTGGGATTGTCTACGGCGTTTTTGAATGATGTGGACGGCAGGCTGGTTTTTGCCCAGCAGGTCTGCGGATACGGACGGGAAGGCGACGTACTGCTGGCCATTTCTACTTCCGGGAATTCGGAAAATGTATATCTGGCCTGCGTGGCGGCCAGGGCGAAAGGCATGAAAATCGTCGGCCTGGCGGGGCGCGGCGGCGGGCGGATCGGGCGGATCGCGGACGTGGCGATCGTGGCTCCGGAGACGGAGACCTTTAAGATCCAGGAACTGCATCTGCCGATTTATCATGCTCTCTGCCTGGAGCTGGAAGAGTATTTCTTCTGACGGCGGCGCGGACGGAAGCCGCGGAAAGCGTCCCGGCTGACGGCATTGCCGGGAAAAGGAGAAACCTGCATGAAGTTTCATACATTTGTGATCTGCGCCTACGGAGAATCCCCGTATCTAGAGTCCTGTGTGAGATCGCTGAAGGGGCAGACGGTGGTGTCGGAGATCCTCTGCGCGACCTCTACGCCCAACGCGCATATCGGCGCGGTCATGGAGAAATATGGGATCCCGGTCCGGGTACGTGAGGGCAAGAGCGATATCCAGGAGGACTGGAATTTCGCGCTGGCCCAGGCGGCGGACGCGGAATATGTGACGCTGGCCCATCAGGACGATCTGTACGGGCGGCATTATGTGGAAGAGTTGTTTGAGGCGTATACGCGTTACCCGGACATGACGCTTTTCACGACGGACGCGGTCCACATCCGGCATGGGCGGCTGGAGCGTTACAGCGTGAAGCGGACGGTGAAGAAGCTTCTGCGGCTGCCCCTCAGGCTGAAACCGTGGGCGGACCGGGAGGCGGTCAAGATGGGCGCGCTGCGCTTCGGCAATCCGATCATGTGTCCTTCCTGCGCCTACCGGGTGCATTATCTGCCGGATCCGATCTTTCATTCGGAATACCGCTACGCGCTGGACTGGGATTGCCTGGTGGATCTGGCCAAATGGCCAGGGCGGTTTGTCTGCACGGAGAAGCCGCTGCTGCTTTACCGTGTCCATAACGGTTCGGAGACGAAGGCCTGCATCCGGGACAACCGGCGGGAGACGGAGGAACGGCGGATGTTCGCACGTTTCTGGCCCGCGTGGATGGTCCGGGCGTGGATGAAATATTATAAAAAAGCTTATGCGGAGTACGACGCATGACAGGCAGGAGCGGGCCGCGGATGGATTCCCGGAAAATGGCCGCTGGTTATATTCCGGCTGCAGGGGGAGCCTGTAAGAAACAGGGCCCATACAGGGCTGCGGCTGGAACAGAAAGACAGGAAGGGAGAAACAGGATGGAGAAGATGCCCTCGGCATACAGAAAGAGGTCGGCGGTGCTGCGGTATCGCTGGCGGGAAGAGGCGCTGGTGATTCTGGCCCTGACCACGTTCGCGTTTTTTGTCAACAGGGGCGTGGAGCTGAAAGGGCTTTATATGGACGATCTGTATCTCTGGTCCTGTTATGGGGAGCAGTCGTTCTGGGAATTTGTCTGCCCCATCGGGAGCAGCCGCTTCCGTTTTGTGTATTATCTGCTTTCCTATATTGAATTAGGGCTGGTAGGAAGTCACGTGGACTGGTTTGTGGCCGTCAATATCCTGGTCAACAGCATGATCGCCTATACGGTGTTCCGGTTTGCCAGGAGGCTGTCCAATCATGGGCTGGTCGGATTTGTCGCGGGGATCCTGTATCTCTGGTCCAGGATGTCCTATTATCAGATCGCGCAGGTTTCGGGCCTGATGGAAAGCATGGCGCTTTGGACGGCGATCGGCATCCTGTACTGCTTTTACCGCTATGTCAACGATCAGAAAGAGGAGCCTTTCTTTTTCTATACGGCCTGCGCGCTGTATTTTATCAACTGCTTCATCCATGAGCGGTATATGGCGCTGCTGCCGCTGTTTTTTGTGGTGCTTCTGATGCGGAAGAACCGTCGTCCGCTGGACTGGGCGCTGCCGCTGCTTCTCTTCGTGCTGGTGCAGCTGATCCGTCTGGCGACGATCGGTACGGTGCTGCCCGCCGGGACCGGGCACACAAATGTGGCGGAGACGTTTCAGCTGAAGCAGGCGGTCATCTTTGCGTTCCAGCAGGTTCTGTATATGTTCGGGATCAATCTGGGGCCGGAATATCTCTGCGGGGTGTCCTGGGCGAATACGCCGCGCCTGGTGAAGCTGGCTGTGGCGGCCGCGATCCTGGTGCTCGCGGTGCTGATCGTCCTTTATGCGGTGCGGATTGTAAAGGACAGGGAGGAGCGGCCGGTTTATCTGAGAAATTCGCTGTTGTTCGTTCTGTTCATCGGTCTCTGCATCGGATGCTCCAGTGTGACGATCCGGCTGGAGGTCCGCTGGATCTATGTGTCCATGACGGCGGCCTGGCTGTTTCTGTCCTATATGTGCGGCGTGATTTCGGGGACGGTCGCGTTTGAGGATGCCGCGGGGAAGCGTCCGGCGGCGTCTTACAGGATGGACTATCAGGGGCGGGTGCTGTGCCTGACCGGGCTTCTGATCTACGGAGCGCTGACCGGCTTTGCGGAAACCAGCTACCGCGGATATTATCCCAATATCTACTTCTGGCATCAGCAGCAGGCGTATAATTCCCTGGCGGAGGAAACCTGGGAAAAATACGGGGAAGACGTTTTCGGGAAGAAGATCTACATCCTGAAAAATACGTACAATGTTTCGGATTTTTATGCGGATACCTTTTTTAAGACATTTGATAAAGAAAGAAAAGCGGAGGGGACGGAGGTCATTTTTGTGGACAGCATCCGTGATTTTGGCCTTGTCACCAATAACATGCTGGTTCTGCGGGAGGATCCGGCGTTTTACGCCTACCAGGATATTACCGATCTGGTGCGGAACCTGAAATGCGAGTCCGTTTACGGTTATTATGCGGACGGCTGGATGGATGAGAGCGCCCAGGTGCGGATCATGGCCGGCAGTACCGGAGTGGTTCATCTGCAGCTTTTGTATCCCGGAGTCATGGAGGGGACGGAAGAGATGACGATCACCATCGACGGAGAAACCGTGCGGACCGTGCAGATCGATCAGAACATCCTGGATCTGGATCTGACTGCGAAACCCTACCAGACGATGGAGCTGACGTTTGAAAATAACTTCTATCTGAAGGATGCGATGGAGCAGAGAGGAGAAAAGCGCCTTTCCATCATCGTGAATTTCACGGCGGATTAAACGCGGCCGCCTGCCGGAAAAGGGAGGAAACAGAGCGAAAACGATGAAGGCACGGAACTGGAACTATCTTTTGCCGCTGGCCGGTACGATCTTCGGCATCTGGTATGTATACAGCGCATTTTATGACGTGGTATATTCGGATTACATCCGTCTGGTCAACAGTTATCTGCCGGACGTGTGGAACCCGGCCAAGTTTTTTGTACCGGACCTCCTGACCAGGGTGCCCCTTACGTATCTGGGCAGGATCATCAACACGGCGTTTTTTGATTATCAGATTGCCTTTGACCAGGTTCTGGGCGTGCTGTGCCTGGGCGTTTGCGGTGCGCTTGTGGTGGCCTACGGGTATAAGCGGAAGATCGCCCTGCCCTGGGTCGCGGCGGCGACGGCGGTTCTGTTCAGCCTGAGCAAATGGGAAATGATGATCAATGGCACCGCCTGGGTCCATTTCCTGGCGTTCGCCGGATTCTTTTACCATTATCTGGTCCTGGACCGCGTATGGAGCGGGGAGGGGAAAAAACAGGATCGGAAGAAGCTGCTTCTGCTTCCCTGGCTTTTGATCCTGTTTGTCACAGGGCCCTACTGCGCGATCTACGTGATGGTGATCTGGCTGTCTTCGGGCCTGAAGTGTCTGCTTACCTGGCTGGATGAGAAGCGTTTTAACCGGGAATACGCGGGCTACGCGGTATCGGCGGCGGTTCCGTTTTTCCTCTATCTGCTCAGCAACCGGGCGGCGGGCGGAACGATCCAGGCGGAGGCCTATGATATTCCGCTGATAAAGCAGCTTATGGATACGCCGGGCTATTTTGTCCGCTTTTTGGTGAATTCCTTCGCGTCCATGATCGTGGACGTGGAGTACGCCCAGAGTGCGTTCGACACCAACGCGCCGTATCTGGTTCTGGGAACGCTGGTGATCGCCGCGTATCTGGGGGCGCTCTGGTATCAGTACCGGTACCGGCTGTACCGGGAATCCATCCTGCCGCTTCTTTTCATCGGGGCAGGCGGGATGAACCACCTGCTGATCCTGCTGGGGCGCTGGAATTTTTTAAATGAGACCTACGGCATGAGCTCCCGGTACGCGCTTCAGTTTCAGATGGGGATACTGGGAATATTTCTGACGTTTGCCATGACGTGGAAAAAACAAAACGGGGAGAAGGAAGCAGGTGTGAAGAAGGGCGCGGCCGGGCGCCTGACGGTCCGGTGCCTGATGCTGGTCTTCACGCTGCTGGTCCTTGCCGGAAATGTCGGCAGCACGCGCCGGGAACTGGATAAGGCCCGCTTTCGGAAGCTGATCGGCGTGGAGCGGGCGATGGTGGCGCTGGATTTTGAGAACAGGACCGACGACGAGCTGCGGCAGTCCTTTGAGTTCCGCACAAGTCTGCCGGAGAGCGGTCAGATGGTGCGAAGCGCGCTGACCATTCTGAAAGAAAACGGCTGGAATGTTTTCCGTGACGGCGTGGACGAGGAAACCCTGGAAGCGGAAAAGGCCCGTCTGACGGCGGGATGGTAGAAGGGTGCCGGCGGCCGAAAACTGCGGCTTTGAGGCGGCGGCCCGGAGCCGGTGAGAAAGTTTGCGGGAGACAGAAGAGGGCCGGAGGTTCTGACGCGGCGGCCGGAGCCGGCATGAGAGTTTCCGGGAGATAAAGGAGGAACGGGATGAAGGTTGTGATTCTGGCGGGCGGATTCGGGACCCGGATCAGCGAGGAGAGCCATTTGAAGCCGAAGCCGATGATCGAGATCGGCGGTTATCCGATGCTGTGGCACATTATGAAATACTATTCGGAGTTTGGCTTTCATGAATTTGTGATCTGCCTGGGATACAAACAGTATGTGGTCAAAGAGTTTTTCGCGGACTATTTCCTGCATACTTCCGATGTGACCTTTGATCTGGCCAACAACCGGATGGAGGTTCATAATAATTATACGGAGCCGTGGAAGGTGACGCTGGTGGATACGGGCCTGAACACGATGACCGGCGGGCGGGTGAAGCGGATCCGGCCCTATGTTGGGGACGAGACGTTTATGCTGACCTATGGGGACGGCGTGTGCGATGTGGATCTTGACGCGCTTCTGGCGTTCCACCGTTCCCACGGACGGATCGCCACGATCACGACGGTGAATATTGCGCAGCTGAAAGGCGTGCTGGATGTGGGACCGGACAATCAGATCCGTTCCTTCCGGGAGAAGAACGAGGAGGACGCGACGCTGATCAACGGCGGTTTTATGGTGATGAACCCGGAGATTTTCGGGTATCTGGAAGGCGATGCGACGGTCTTTGAACAGGGGCCGATGCAGCGTCTGGCGGCGGAGGGGCAGCTGATGAGCTACCACCACACGGGCTTCTGGCAGTGCATGGATACCCAGCGGGAGATGAAGAAGCTGGAGGAGCTTTGGAGCAGCGGCCGCGCGCCCTGGAAAATATGGAAATAGGAGAGAACTGTATGGAAAACATGTCGGCCCTCTGGGCAAAGCTGTCTTCCTTTTATCAGGGGAAACGGGTGCTGGTGACCGGCCATACCGGCTTTAAGGGCGGGTGGCTCTGCCGGATCCTGACGGATTTAGGCGCGGAGGTCACAGGCTACGGGCTGGAGCCCCCCACCGAACCGTCTCTTTACGAGGCGGCCGGACTGGGAAAGACGTTCCGGGGAATCACGGGGGATGTGCGGGATCTGCCGGGGCTGCGTCGGGCGTTTGAAGAGACGCAGCCGCAGGTGGTGTTCCATCTGGCGGCGCAGCCCATTGTGAGGGATTCCTATAAAGAGCCGGTCTATACGTATGAAACGAATGTGATGGGGACGGTCCATGTGCTGGAGTGCGCCCGTTTATGCGAAAGCGTCCGTTCCCTGCTGAATGTGACGACGGACAAGGTTTATGAAAACCGGGAGTGGGAGTATGGTTACCGGGAATGCGATCCGCTGGACGGATATGATCCCTATTCCAATTCCAAATCCTGCTCGGAACTGGTGACGCACAGCTACGCCAGGTCGTTTTTCGGGGACGGACGGTGCGCGGTCTCTACGGCCAGGGCCGGCAATGTGATCGGCGGCGGGGATTTTGCCCATGACCGGATCGTGCCGGACTGTATCCGCGCGGTCACGGCGGGCCGTGAGATCGTGGTGCGGAACCCCTATTCTACCAGGCCGTATCAGCATGTGCTGGAACCGCTGTTTGTCTATCTGCTGATCGCCATGGCCCAGTATGAGGATCCAGGCTGCGCGGGATATTATAACGTGGGACCGGAGGACCGGGACTGTGTGACCACCGGACAGCTGGCGGATCTGTTCTGCCGGGCCTGGGGCGGGGACGCGCATTGGGTGGACCGGTCGGACGGAGGGCCCCATGAAGCGAATTTCCTGAAGCTGGACTGCTCGAAAATACGGCGTGTGTTCGGGTGGAGCCCCCGGCTGGGGATCCGGGACGCCATAGACTGGACGGTGGAATGGACGAAAGCGTATTTAAACGGCGCGGAGATGACCGCAGAGATGGACCGGCAGATCGGGAGATTCTTTGACCTGGAAGCGGAACACACAGACGGATAACCGAAAAGATTTGCATACAGCAGCAGAAAGGGACAGAACATGTTTGAACATATGACAGAACAGCAGGCGCGGGAAGAGATCCTGCAGATGGTAGGCGAGTACTGCGACCGCTTCCATCGGAAAAAAGGCTATGAGGAAGGAGACCGGATCCCTTACGCTTCCCGCGTGTATGACAGGGCGGAGATGATGAACCTGGTGGACAGTTCCCTGGAGTTCTGGCTGACCTCCGGGCGCTATACGGACGCGTTCGAAAAGAAGCTGGCCGCGTATCTGGGCGTGCGCTTCTGCTCTCTGGTCAATTCCGGTTCTTCCGCCAATCTGACGGCGTTTATGGCGCTGACTTCCCCGCTGCTTGGGGACCGCCAGGTAAAGCCGGGACATGAGATGATCACAGTGGCGGCCGGGTTCCCGACGACGGTGACGCCGGCTATCCAGTACGGGGTGACGCCGGTATTCGTGGACGTGACCATTCCGCAGTATAATATTGACGTGGCCCAGCTGGAGCAGGCGTATACGGAAAAAACGCGGGTGGTTATGATCGCGCATACTCTGGGCAATCCTTTTGACCTGGCCGCGGTGAAGGATTTCTGCGGCCGCCACGGACTGTGGCTGATTGAGGACAACTGCGACGCCCTCGGCAGCCGCTACACGATCGGCGGGGAGGAGCGGTTTACCGGAACCATCGGCGACATCGGGACCTCCAGTTTTTATCCGCCCCATCATATGACCATGGGCGAGGGCGGGGCCGTCTATACCGACAACCCCCTGCTTCACAAGATCATCCGGTCGCTGCGCGACTGGGGGCGGGACTGCAGCTGCCCGCCGGGACGCGACAATCTCTGCGGCCACCGGTTTGACCGGCAGTACGGGGAGCTCCCGTCAGGCTACGATCACAAGTACGTATATTCTCATTTCGGATACAATCTGAAAGCCACGGACATGCAGGCGGCCATCGGGTGCGCCCAGCTGGACAAATTCCCGTCGTTTGTGGAACGGCGGCGGCACAATTTTGACCGGCTGTATCAGGCGCTTCGGGGCACGGAAGAGAAGCTGATCCTGCCGGAGGCGGCTCCCCATGCGCGGCCCAGCTGGTTCGGATTCCTGATCACCTGCCGGGAGGGCGTGGACCGGAACGAGGTAGTCCGCTATGTGGAAGGGAAGGGCGTCCAGACCCGGATGCTGTTTGCGGGGAATCTGACCCGGCATCCCTGCTTCGACCAGATGCGGGCGGAGAAAACCGGTTACCGGGTCGTCGGGGATCTGAGCAGCACGGACCGGATCATGCGGGATACGTTCTGGGTCGGCGTTTATCCGGGCATGACGGACGAGATGATCGATTACATGGCGAAGGTGATCCGCGAAGCGGTCGGCATGTGAGAAGGAACGGCGGACAGAATACGAGGTGGCGTTTTTGGAAGAGAAGAAATTGGAAACCGATTATGGTCTGGAAGCGGTCCATCGGGCAAACTTGAGCATATTGAAAGAGGTCGACCGGATCTGCCGCAAATACGGGATCCGGTATGTGATGGATTCCGGCACGCTTTTAGGGGCCGTGCGCCATCAGGGCTTCATTCCCTGGGACGACGACGCGGATCTGGCTTTTACCAGAGAAAACTATGAGGCGTTCGCCAGGGTGGCGCCCAGCGAGCTGCCGAAAAGAATGCGCCTTCTGGAGACTAAGGATTTCCGGGGCGGAAAGGCGTTTTATGATTTCACGCCGCGGATCGTGTATCTGAACAGCCGGACCCATGCGGACAGTCAGGAGATGGAGTATTATGAAGGGAAGCTGAACCATCTTTGGGTCGATCTGTTTATCCTGGACGAGCTGCCGGAAGGAAAATTCGCGGCGTTCTGGACCAAGGGGCTGCATACCGCGATCTACGGGCTGGCCATGGGGCACCGGTATCGCCTGGATTTCGGAAAATACGGGCGGATCAGCGGTTTTGCCGTCAGGCTTTTGTCCGCGGTTGGGAAGCGGATCCCGATGAAGACGATCCGCGCCTGGCAGCGCAAAGCGGCGGTGAAGGACGGAAAAGGAAAAAGCGGGCTGCTGTATTACAGCAACTATCAGCCGGATTATCTTTATGTGACGCTGAAGCGCGAGTGGAGCGAGGAGACGGTCGATCTGCCTTTCGAGGATACGGTCCTGATGGCCCCGAAAGGGTGGGATCAGGTGCTGACCCAGGTTTACGGCAGTTATATGCAGCTTCCGCCGGAAGAAAAGCGGAAGCCGGCCCATACGGACGGATGGATCTCCGTAACGGATTAGAGGTACTAAGGGAAAGGACAGGCCATGAAAAAGCTTACGACCAAAGAAACATGTATATGGACGATTTTAGCGGCGATGATGCTTGCCGCCGTCTTTTACGCGTTTGAACGGCTGTTCGTACAGGGAGATTTTGCGTGGGAATTCAATCAGCCGGTATTCTGGTCGATGATAAAAGAGCTGGCGGTCCTGTTTCTGCTTTTCTTTCTGATTGGAAGATTTGTAAAAAACAAGCGGTTAAAACTGGCGGGGATTGCTGCGACGGCGGCGGTCTTTTTGTGGATCCATGTGATTTTGATCCCGCTTTTGGTGTCCGGAGTGTACCTGCTGTATATTTGTATGGCCGGAAGGAGCATCCGGCGCCTGCTGAGAGGCAGGAAGCAGGCGGGGAGGGAGGATCCTTCGGTGCTGCGCCAGTATAAAAAGGAGGCGGCCTCTTTTTCAGCCGCCGCTCCGGCGCTGGCGTGGGGGCGGGATTTCCTGACCGGAGCGCTGGCGGTCATTTGCCTTTTCTGCCTGATGTCGGCGGCGGGGATCGGTTCCATCCCGGTTCTGTGCGCCGCGGTTTTAGTGAGCGCGGGGGCGATGCTGGTCCGGGAGTTGGTCTGCCTGCGGCGGCCGGTTCCGGGAAACGGCCGGCGTGCGGCGCGCTCCGGAGAAGCGCCCGGAGCGGACGGCGCATGGTCCGCGGCCTTTTCCCTGGGGGCGGCGTTCATTCTGACGATGTTCTGCCTTCAGGCGGGGCGGATGAACGTTGCGGTGGATTACGACAGTATCTGGTACGGCGTCAGAAGCGCATATATTTTAGACAACGGGCGCGGGATTTACGAGAACCTGGGCACGGTGGGCGTGGTCTATACTTATTCGAAAGGCTGGGAAACGCTGACGCTGCCGCTGGTCCTGCTCCCGTCCTACAGCTTTCAGATCTCTTTTAATCTCTGGCTGACCGAGGGGGCGCTCCTGGCGGCGTTCTGCGTGGCGGGATATTTCCTGAATCCTCAAATGGCAGCGTATCTGGCCGTGTTTCTGGCTTCCGTTCCCGGCGTTACGAATATGGGCATTACGGCAAAAACGGACACGATCACGTTGTTCCTGCAGCTGATCATGATACGGGAATTATTGGTCTGCCTGACCGGCGGCCGGCTGTCGTGCGGCGGCCCGGGAAGAGAAAGGGCCGTAAACGAAGCGCCGGACGGTGCGGACGGAGCGATTTACTACAGCGCCGCGGCGCTCGCTTTCAGCTGGATATGCAAGCCTACCTCCATGGTATTCTCCACGGCGGTCTATGGGATGGGCTTTCTGGGCCTCATATGGATGCGCCGTTTTTCCCTGCGGTGCGGCCGGGCCGGTCGTCCGGAGGCGGCCGGGATTGTGGTGCTGGCCCTGGGCGGTCTGATCGGGATCTGGGCCCGGACCTGGCTGCTCACGGGGCTGCCGGTGACCTCTGTGTTTTCTTCTTTCCTGATTAAGCTGGGGTTTCAGATGAAGTACCCTTACAGCGCCCATTCCCTTGCCGGGGAAATGGGGGGTCTGGGCGGCTGGGAGGTACTGAAGCATATCGCGGACCGGCTTTACGGCATGATCCTGGATCCGTCGGAGCTGTCCCATGTGCTGATCGCGTGGGGAAGCCTGATCTTCTGGTTCGCGCTTCTGGCGGCCGCGGCCTGGTGCCTGCTGAAGAAAAGGCGGGAGACCGTGCCGGAACGCCGCCTGGGCCGCTGGTTCTGCATCGTGTATTTTCCTTTTCTGATCGTGAACCTGATCGGCCTTTTCAGTCTTTTTCAGGTGGACGGAAATTATTTCATGCTTTTATATGTTCTGACCGGGATCTTCAGCTTCCGGCTTATCGCCCGGCTTTCGGGAAGAGCGGTGAGGCGGGCGTACGCGGCACTGGTCCTGCCGGCCATCTTGTTTTCGGCGATGCTTACGGCCGTGTCCGACTGGGGATGGTCCGCCGGTCTGAGCCCGGTGAACGTGATTAACCGCGGATATTATGATCATGTGGAGCTGCGGCACGCGGAGATGGTCGGTCAGGGCAAAGGCAGAATCTGGGACGTGCTGGCGGAAGACCCGCGGAACCGTCTCATTGCCTTCGGCAGCCATCCGGAGGATCTGCAGTTCCCGTGCAGCGCCCAGTCGGCCACGGATATTGCCGGTTCAAACGGGAATTTGTGGCTGATGATGGACAAAACGTCTTTTGCGGAATTTATGAAATACGCAAAGACGGACTATATTTATCTGAACGGGCCCTGGATCGGAGAACGGACCTGGATCTGGCCCCTGCTTTATGATATGATCGAGTCGGGATATGTGAAGCCGATCCTGTATGAGGGAGAAAATATGCTGGCCGAGGTATACCCGGACGGGCAGATGACGGAGGATACGAAAAAGCTGGCGGAGGAGTTTTGGGTCTGGCAGGAACTCTGGCCCTGGCCCGCGGAGTGAGGAAATCATATGGAAAGATTGTTGTCGGTCGTTGTGTCTGTCTACAACGAGGAAGAGGTATTGGAGCAGTTTTACCGGGAGGCGAGCCAGGTGCTGGCGGGGATCCCCTGGGATTATGAGCTGCTGTTTGTCAATGACGGCAGCGTGGACGGGAGTCCGCAGATACTGAACCGCCTGGCGGAACGGGACGGGCGCGTGAAGGTGATCCATTTTTCACGGAATTTTGGCCATGAGGCGGCCATGATCGCCGGTCTGGATCATAGTAACGGCGACGGGATGGTCTGCATGGACGCGGACCTGCAGCATCCGCCGGCCTGTATCCCGCAGATCGTGGAAAAGTTTGAGGAGGGCTATCAGGTCATCAACATGGTCAGGACCCGCAATGAATCGGCGGGATGGCTGAAGAATCTGACCTCGGCGGCTTTCTATAAACTGATCAATGTCCTTTCGGACGTGCATTTCGAGGACAATGCGTCGGATTTCTTCGCCGTCAGCCGGAAGGTGGCGGAAGTGCTGCGCACCAATTACCGGGAACGGGTCCGGTTCCTGCGCGGGTATGTCCAGAATGTGGGCTTTAAGCGTACTACCATCGAGTACGAGGCCAGGGCCAGGGCGGCGGGGCACAGCAAATACAGCATCCGCAAGCTGATCCGTTTTTCCGTAAATACCATCGTCTGCTTTTCAAACCTGCCGTTAAAGCTGGGGATTTACGCCGGATTATTCGCGGCGCTGCTGGGGTGCGTCGTGCTTCTGTATACGCTGTTTACCAGAGGGGGCGCGCCGAGCGGCTACGCGACCATCGTGGTGCTGAACTGCTTTATGTTCGCGGTGCTGTTTTTGATCGTCGGGATCATCGGGGAGTATATCGCGATCCTGTTTACGGAGCTGAAGGACCGGCCGATCTATCTGATTGAAGATACGAAAAATATGACGGAAAACTAAAATTTCGGGACAGACAGTATTTCAACCCATAAATCTCTTTATATAAGATACACTAATTGGAAAAAGGAGAGATGACGATGAACATTTGCGAAGCGACCAATCTGCGCATCCAGGAGCTGCGCAGGGAGAGAAAACTGTCGGTCTACGCCCTGATCTACCGGAGCGGGATGCCCGCCTCGACGGTGAAGAGCATTCTTCATGGGAAAAGTCAGAATCCGGGTATCGTGAATATCAAAAAGATCGCCGAGGGGCTGGGCGTGTCGGTCCGGGAATTTTACAATTCAGAGCTTTTTGATAACCTGGACGCGGATTGACGGAGGGACCCGGGCAGACGAGTATCGCAGCTTCTGTCACGGCGAAATACATGTTTGAAGGAGAGGACTGGGATGGAGGGAGAAAGGGAAGTGATGGACGTCGCCATTGAGGCGGGACATATCCTGCTGGAGAACGGCGCCGAGATCTTCCGTGTGGAAGAGACCATCTACCGCATCAGCAGGCATTACGGGATCGAGTCCAGTAATGCCTTTACTTTGAGCAACGGCATCTTTGTTACCGCGGACAGCGTGGGCAAGGAACCGTTCGCCAAGATCCTGCACGTGCCGGTGGGCAGCGCCCATCTGGACCGCGTGGCGGCGGTGAACCAGCTGTCGCGGGAGATTGAAGAAGGGAAATTTACGGTCAGCCAGGCCAGGGAGGAGCTGGAGCGGATCCGGAAAATGCCGGGCAAGACCTACCGGGTGCAGGTGCTGGCGGCGGCGCTGGGCAGCGCGGGCTTCGCCTATATCTACGGCGGCGGGGTTACGGACGCGCTGGCGGCTTCGATTGCCGGGGCGATTCTGTATATATACATCCTTTACGTAAGCAGGCCGCATTTGTCGAAGATGGTCGGCAGCATTACAGGCGGCATGGTGGCGACTCTGGCCAGTATGCTCATTTATACCCTGGGATTGGGAGAACAGCTGGACTATATTGTCATCGGGGCCGTGGTATCGCTGATTCCGGGCGTGGCCTTTACCAACGCGATCCGCGACATTACGGATGAGAATTATCTGGCCGGCGTCGTGCGCATGCTGGACGCGCTGCTGGTCTTCTTCTGCATTGCCATAGGCGTCGGCGTCGTTTACGCGGTTGCCCGGCAGCTGGCGGGAGGTGTTCGGTTATGAATCTGGCCGGGCAGATCCTGGCGGCGGTCATGGGAACCGTCGGATTTTCCGTTATGTTCAGTGTGCCCAGGGAGTACTACCCTCTCTGCGGGTTCGTAGGCGGCGCGGGGTGGCTGGTGTATTGCCTGGTGCTCCCTTATACGTCCACGGCGGAGGCGACGCTGGCGGGGACGGTCCTGGTGGTGTTTTTTTCGCGGCTGTTTGCGGTCCGCCGGAAATGTCCCGTGACGCTTTTTCTGATCCCCGGCATTATCCCGCTGGTACCGGGCGGCGGGGTATACTGGACGGCCTATTATATCGTGACGGAGCAGATGGACCTGGCGTCCCAAAAGGGGTTTGAAGCGGTGAAGATTGCGGTTGCGATCGTGCTGGGGATCGTGTTTGTGTTCCAGGTGCCGCAGAGAGTGTTCCGGATCGGGACGAAGGGCCGGGAAACCGGGAAAACACGGCAGGAGCCGAAACAGCCGTGAAAGGGGAGGACAAAAATGCTGCTGATAAAAAACGGCCGGGTCGTTGATCCGGAGAAACGGGAAATCAATGCGTTCGATGTGGTGCTGGACGCGGAAAAGGGCGTGATCGCCGGCATCGGGTTTTATGAAGACAACGGGACGTACGATGCGGTGATCGACGCCGCGGGCTGCGTCGTGGCGCCGGGGCTGGTGGACGTTCATGTCCATTTCCGGGATCCGGGGCTGACTTATAAGGAGGACATCCATACGGGGGCGGCCGCGGCCGCGGCGGGCGGCTATACCACCGTAGTCTGTATGGCGAACACGAAGCCGCCGGTGGACAATCCGGAGACTCTGCGCTATGTGGCGGAGGAGGGTGAAAAGACCGGCATTCACGTACTGGCGTCAGCCACGGTTTCCGTAGGCATGAAAGGCCGGGAGCTGACGGATATGCCTGCGCTGAAGGCGGCCGGAGCGGCGGGATTCACCGACGACGGCGTTCCCCTGATGGACGGGGAGCTGGTCCGCAGGGCTATGACGCTGGCAAAAGAGCTGGATATGCCCCTGAGCCTTCATGAGGAAGATCCGGCGTTTATTCAAAATAATGGGATCCATCACGGGTCTGTTTCGGGAAAGCTGGGAATCTATGGCTCGCCGGCAGTCGCGGAGGACAGTCTGGCCGCCAGGGATTGTATGATCGCCCTGGATACGGGGGCACGCGTCAACATTCAGCATATCAGTTCCCGCCGGGCCCTGGAGGCCGTGCGCATGGCGAAGCGGCTGGGAGCGGACGTATGGGCGGAAGTGACGCCCCATCATTTTACGCTGACGGAGACGGCGGTCCTGGAACACGGGACTCTGGCGAAAATGAATCCGCCCCTCCGGACCGAGGAAGACCGCCAGGCGCTGATCGCCGGGCTGCGGGACGGAACCATCGATCTGATCGCTACGGACCATGCGCCTCACAGCACGGAGGAGAAAGCCAGACCATTGACGGAGGCCCCCAGCGGTATCATCGGGCTGGAGACGGCGCTGTCCCTGGGACTGACGGAGCTGGTGGAGCCGGGCTATCTGACGCTGCCGCAGCTGATGGAGAAAATGAGTCTGAATCCGGCGAAGCTGTACCGTCTGGACTGCGGCCGGATGCAGGCGGGCGCGCCGGCCGATCTCGTGATTTTTGACCCGGCCGCGGTCCGGACCGTGGAAAAATTCCATTCCCGCTCCGCCAATTCCCCGTTTACGGGCAGGACGCTGAAGGGAAAGGTTCTGTATACGATCTGCGGAGGAAAGATCGTGTATCAGGAAGGGACTGCGCCGAAGAGCGGAGACAGTCCGGCTGCGGGGGAACCGGCAGTTTTGGACGCATGAGCGGACGGCGTGCAGACCCGGCTGCGGGTTCGTGCCGGACATAACGGCCGGACGGAAAAGCAGGAAAATAAAAGGAGACAGATGCAGATGGAAGAACAGAAGGAACCGGCGGTCAAAACCGGTCTGGTGCTGGAGGGCGGCGGTATGCGCGGAATCTATACCGCCGGCGTTCTCGATGTGTTTATGGAACAGAATATTACGTTTGACGGGGTAGTGGGCGTATCGGCCGGCGCGATCCACGGCTGTTCTTATGTGGCCGGGCAGCGGGGAAGAAGTATCCGCTATTACAGAAAATACTGCCGGGATAAACGGTTCATGAGTTTTGCCAATGTGTTCCGCCATGGCGAACTGGTCGATACCCAGTTCTGCTATCACGAGATACCGGAGAAGCTGGATCCTTATGACTATGAGGCGTTTAACCGCTCTGAAACGGCATTTTACGCCGGCTGCAGCAATCTGGAGACCGGACGCTGCGAGTGCATCCGGATCACCGACATGAAAGAGCAGGTGGACGTGCTGCGGGCGTCGGCTTCCCTTCCCTTTGTTTCCCATACGGTGCGATATGACGGCAAGCGTCTTTTGGACGGCGGCTGTACCGACAGCATTCCCATCCGCGAGCTTCTGAAGATGGGCTATACCAGAAATGTGGCGGTGCTGACGCGCCATGAGGGGTATGTGAAAAAACCGGAGCGCTCGCCGCTGGCGTTTTTGCGATACGGACGGTATCCCCGCTTTGTGGCGGCCATGAACCACCGCTACAAAACCTACAACCAGACGGTGAAGCTGATCCGGAAGCTGGAGCAGGAGGGCCGGGTTTTCGTGATCTGTCCCAGCCGGGAGCTGACGATCAGCCGCACCAGCAGCGATCCCGATGAGCTTCAGGAGGTCTATGATCTGGGACGGGCGGACGCGGAAAAGAAGCTGGAGGATCTGAAAGCCTTTCTCGGCATTGCCGGCTGACCGAAGATTCCGCACGGTCATGGAACCGTTTGCCGGGCTTTTGCGGCAGAAAGCGAAAAATCCGCAAAAACACTTGCAAAATAGCCAAATTTATGTAAAATAAATAGGGTATCAGTGGGGCCCGCGCAGGACCCCATTTTTAAAGAGAGCAGCCGCTTACAGATTGTGGAGGAATGATATGATCAGTGCAAACAATATTACGCTGCGGGTAGGAAAAAGAGCTTTATTTGAGGACGTGAACATTAAATTTGTCGAAGGAAACTGCTACGGCGTGATCGGCGCCAACGGGGCGGGCAAATCCACATTCCTGCGGATCCTGTCGGGGCAGCTGGAACCGACGGCCGGCGAGGTGGTGATCACCGACGGGCAGAGGCTTTCCTTTTTGCAGCAGGACCATTTTAAATATGACGAATACCCGGTGATCGATACGGTGATCCTGGGCAATCCCCGGCTGTATCAGGTGATGAAGGAAAAAGACGCCATCTATATGAAAGAGGATTTCAGCGACGAGGACGGCATCAGGGCCGCGG
Organism: uncultured Lachnospiraceae bacterium; assembly: GCA_947626915.1. GTDB lineage: Bacteria > Bacillota > Clostridia > Lachnospirales > Lachnospiraceae > UBA3402. Next base: position 49,162 of record CANQUA010000007.1, on the reverse strand, counting down.
AGCTGGAGGGAGAGTTCGCAGAGATGAACGGCTGGGAGGCCGAATCCGACGCCGCCAACCTGTTAAACGGCCTGGGCGTGGACACGGAGTACCACTATACGAGGATGAAAGACCTAAACGGCGCGCTGAAAGTCAAGGTGCTGCTGGCCCAGGCGCTGTTCGGCAATCCGGATATCCTGCTCCTCGACGAGCCGACGAACAACATGGACCTGGACGCCATCGCCTGGCTGGAGGAGTTTCTGATCAATTTTGAAAACACGGTGATTGTCGTGTCCCACGACCGTTATTTTCTGAACAAGGTCTGCACCCAGATCGCGGACATCGACTACGGCAAGATCCAGCTCTACGCAGGCAACTACGATTTCTGGTTCGAGTCCAGCCAGCTGATGGTCCGGCAGATGAAGGAGGCCAACCGCAAGAAAGAGGAGAAGATCAAGGAACTGCAGGAATTTATCCAGCGGTTCTCGGCCAACGCCTCTAAATCCAAGCAGGCCACTTCCCGCAAGCGCGCCCTGGAAAAGATCCAGCTGGACGACATCAAGCCCTCCAGCCGGAAATATCCCTATATCGACTTCCGGCCGTTCCGCGAGATCGGGAACGAGGTCCTGACCGTGACGAACCTGTCCAAAACCATCGACGGCGTGAAAGTCCTGGACAATATTTCATTTATCCTGAACCGGACGGACAAGGCAGCCCTGGTCGGCCCCAACGAGCAGGCGAAGACCGTGCTGTTCCAGATCCTTTCCGGCGAGATGGAGCCGGACGAGGGCGATTATAAATGGGGGCTGACTACGACCCAGTCCTACTTCCCGAAAGACAACAGCGCCGAGTTTGCCAATGAGGATACCATCGTGGAATGGCTGACCCAGTATTCTCCGGAGAAGGACGTCACCTATGTCCGCGGCTTCCTCGGCCGGATGCTTTTCGCGGGAGAGGACGGCGTCAAGAAAGTGAAAGTGCTTTCCGGCGGCGAGAAGGTCCGCTGCATGCTGTCGAAACTGATGATCTCCGGTGCCAACGTGCTGATCCTGGATGAGCCGACGGACCACCTGGATATGGAGTCCATCACCGCTTTGAACAACGGACTGATGAAATTCCCGGGCGTCCTGATCTTTTCCTCCCGCGATCACCAGATCGTACAGACCACGGCCAACCGGATCATGGAGATCGTGGGCGGCAAGCTGATCGACAAGATCACCTCCTACGACGAGTACCTGGAGAGCGACGAGATGGCCAGGAAGCGTCAGGTCTTCACGCTGCTGAACACGGACGACGAGGAGCCGGAGACGTGAGGAGAGGGCGCGGAAATTTTGAACAATGAGACGGGGAGCCGCTGCAGAATACGGACCGGGAAAAAGGTCCGGTTCTGCGGCGGCTCCCCGATTTGTTCAGCGATGAATACTTTTTATGAAAAGGACCGGCCGTCAGGTCTTCGTTTTCGCGTTTTCTTCCAGATACGCGTCCGCGTCCTTAAAGAAGCTGCCCACGATCAGCAGGATGATGATTCCCACCGGGAAAGCCGCGATGATGGACACGGTCTGCAGGTTCGCCATGGAGTTCTCGGAGAAGATCAGGGCGATGGGCAGCAGGATCAGCAGGATGGCCCAGAACAGCTTCACGTTCCGGTGGGGCTCCGCATCGGCGGCCAGGGATTTATAGGAGTAGGAGGAAGCCACCATGGTCAGGGCGTCGAAGGAGGTCGCGTAAAAAGCAATCATGGTGACGGCCAGCAGGATCAGGCCCAGCTGGGACAGGGGCAGGGTCCGCATGATCGTGATGATGACCTGGTAGAGATCGCCGGTTTCATTGTAAAGGGCGATCAGGTCCATACGCCCTGAAACCTGCAGGTACAGCCCGTAATTGCCCAGGATGATGAACGAGGTGAACGTTCCGGCCAGGGCCCAGAAATAGCCGCCCAGGATCGTCTGCTTGACGGTGCGTCCCTTGCTGATCGTGCCGATGAAGAAGGGGGTCGCGACGCACCATACCATCCAGTAGGCCCAGTAGAAGATGGTCCAGTTCTGGGGGAACGAGGTGGTGCGCAGGGCGTCGGTCCAGGTGGACAGGCCGATGAAATTCTGCACCATGTTGCCGATGGCGGTGATGCCGGTCTCGATGGTATAGCGGGGCTGCCCGCCGCCGATCAGCACGTAGATCAGCAGGCCGAAGAACAGGTAGGTGCAGGAGGCGGCCAGGCGGGCCACGCCTTTCATGCCGAAATAGACCGTTATCGTGTAAACCGCGCAGATGACGATCAGGATCACGATGGTCAGCAGGTTATTGCTCAGGGCCGAATTTCCGGCGTTCAGGAACGGAAATACCTGGCTGACGGCCATGGACAGAAGCGGCGTCGCCAGCGAAAAGGTGGTGGCGGTGCCGGCCAGCAGGGCGAACACGGCGAACAGGTCGATGAGTTTGCCTAAGGGGCCGTCCACCTTCTGGCCCAGCAGCGGGCGGCAGGCTTCGGAATATTTCTGTTTGGAGCGCTTGCGCACATGGAGCATGAAGCCGAACGCCACGGCCAGCACCAGATAGAAGCTCCACGGGATCGGGCCCCAGTGGAACAGCGGATAGGTGGACGCCCAGTCCTGGACGCCGCCCATATCCGCGATGCGGCTTTCTCCGGCGTAAAGGATCCATTCGCACAGGGAATAGAAGAGAATATCGGCGGCCAGCCCGGCAGTGAACATCATGGATCCCCACTGGAACGGCGTATACAGGGGCTTGTCTATGTCGCCCAGACGGATCTGGCCGTATTTGGAAAAGGCCAGGTAGAGGGAGCATAAAAAGACGCCCAGCCCGATGAGCAGATAGTAGCTGCCCATTTCGTCCCCCACCAGGGAGCGGATGCGGGCCAGGACCGCGCCGGAACGCTCCGGGGACGCCAGAAACACCGCGCACAGGATCAGGATACAGACGAACGGAATGATCGTGATCACCCAGTCCAGCTGTTTATGCAGGGGTTGGCCGGAATGATTGCTCGAATTTGCTTTCATAATACTTCTCCTTGTTCAAAAAACTACTTAATTGCATCAATATTGAACATAATAGCACAGGACGGCCGGATATGCAAGAGGGCAAATGTGAAGTTTTTCTGACATTTTTCCAAAACCCCTACAAAAATCCGCGGCTTTCTGCTAGAATACATTCGTCGGGCAGGAAGGAGGACGAAAAGAGAATGAAAAAATATGGGAAGAAATTTGCCGCATTGCTGCTGTGCGCCTGTATGCTGAGCGGCTGTACGGAGAGCACGATCATCAATCCGCCCACGGAGGATATTTTGGCAAATCTTCCGCAGCCTACGGACGAGTGGCTTGTATGGGAGCAGTTATGGGATGATATGAGCCGTTTCTACGCGGATCCGGAGGTATATCCGTTTATGGATTCCATTGAAGGCGAAGTGGATACGGACAACCGGACGCTCCGTCTGGTTATGCTGACCAATCAGACCATTACGCGGGAAGAGGCCGTCGAGTATGTCAAGGAAGTGGTCGAAGGGTTCGCGGAGCTGGTTCACGAACAGAACAACGACTATACCGAGCCGGGAGAGGGTACCTACGGCAGCTACCTGGACATGTATGAGATCTATCTTCTGGTAGCGCCTAAGGACACCAGAAACGATGCTTCTACCTGGATTTTTGAGGACACGCTTCCGAAAGACGGTTATAAGGAGATCGGAGCGGAGGCGTAAGCGTTTGAGACGTGCGGAAACGGCCTGCCTTAGTCGGCGACAGGCAGGCCGCTGTGATACGAATCGTTGCCGAGTTCATTGAGAATGTCGGTGAAGTCTATCTCTTCCGGATCGAGACCGGAGGAGATTTTTTGATTCAGCAGAGAAAAAACCGTATGGCATTTGCCAAGCGACCGGTAAAACAGGTCCGGGAAGGACGCGGTCGACGCCAGCCGCCGGTCCCAGGGATTGGACCAGGGTTCGTGGTCCAGGTTCAGGCTTTTCCTGGGATCGATCACCTGGTCGGTGACGATCTTGCGGGAGATCACCGGATTTTTCAGAACCAGGGATTCCACGAATCCGACCCAGTTCCGCTTGTGTCCGGAAGGGTCGGCCAGGGTCCGGCACCCGAAGCGCAGCGCCAGGATGGAGCGGTGGACCATGCGGGCCGTCACCTGGAAGTTGTTCTCATATGTAACAGGATAGTAGGTGATATTGATACAGTCGGCCAGAAACCGGGATATGAACTGCATTTCCTGGCCGTTCAGGCAGATGGTGGCCGCCTGATTGAATTCGGACGGCTTTTTCTTTTTGTACTTGCGCAGGAGCAGGGCGTCGATCTCGTTTTCCAGTTCCGCGTGAAGACCGTGGGATTTCAGCCCCGGCTTGCCCGTCTCGTACTGGATCCGGCCGTAAATGAACGGATGGCAGATGGAGTCGCAGATATAATGGCAGAGATAGCCGCAGAAATATGCCAGGGCCTGTTCCTGCTGCTGGCGGGAGCGGATCCCGGCGATCTCGTCGAGGCAGGTGACGAAGAAATCCCGGACATGGTGCTCGTGCATGTAGGAACCGACGTTGCGGTAATCCCGGTGGCGCAGGATCGGAAGATTGTAAAAAAACATATCCGGTCCCTGCAGGCCCAGCTGATAGAGCCAGCGGTATTTTGCGATGATGTGCTTCAGCCGATTGGAGGGCTGGTCGTTGTAGGCCTTCATGCCCATGATGTAATGTGTGGTAAATCCCGGCATAAAATGATCCTCCCATGATGTGTACGATAGCCGCAGTTCCAGTATAACATATCAGGAAAAAAATTTCGAGCAAAACCAGAGACTGCCAGTCATAGTTTTTTTCCGGATGGAATAGATGGGTAAAAAAGGGTGGAGGCGGCGGAAATGATCCATTGGCTGCACGACCTGGTGTGGGGGCCCGCGCTGCTGGCGCTGCTTTTGGGAACGGGCGGGTATTTTACCTGGAAATCCGGATTCTTTCAGGTCAGGGGACTGCCGGTGTGGTGGAAAGCGACTGCCGGAAGTCTGCTCCGGCGGAAGAGCGGAGAGAAAGAGAGAACCGGCAGCCGGGAACCCGCGCCCGGAATCGGCAGGCTCCAGGCCGCGTGTACGGCGCTGGCGGCGACCATCGGCACCGGCAATATCGTCGGCGTGGCGACGGCGCTGACCGCCGGAGGGCCGGGGGCCATCTTCTGGATGTGGGTTTCGGCGCTTCTGGGCATGGCGACGGCCTATGCGGAAACTTTTTTGGGGATCCGGTACCGCGAAAGGCAGCCGGACGGCGAATGGTTCGCGGGGCCCTGCGCCTATCTGCGGCGAGGGCTTGGCAGGCCGGGGCCTGCGCTGCTTTACGGGCTTTTGTGTCTGTGCGCGTCGCTTGGAATGGGGAGTATGGCCCAGTCCAATTCCATTTCCCAGACCCTGAATTATTCCCTGCGGGTGCCGCCTTTGGCCTGCGGGCTCCTGATCACGGCTCTCGTGCTGGCCGTCATTCTGGGCGGTGCGGAACGGATCACCCGCGTCACGGGGCGGATGATTCCTGTGGCCGCCGCCGTTTATACGGTATTCTCCGCGGCGGTGCTGTGGAGCTGCCGGGAGAGGATCCCGGAAGTGTTTGCGGAGATCCTGCGCTGCGCCCTCCTGCCGCAGGCGGTCCTGGGCGGCGCCGGCGGCTACGGAATCGGCCGGGCGTTCCGGTATGGGATCGCCCGTGGCGTATTTTCCAATGAGGCCGGCCTGGGCACGCTGGCGGGGCTTCACGGGTCCACGCGGGATACGACGCCGCGGGAACAGGGCATGTGGGCCATGTTCGAGGTCTTTTTCGATACGATCTTCATCTGTACGCTGACGGCTTTGGTGATCCTGTGCGCGTCCGGTGCGGCGCCGGGCATCCGGAAGGAAGGCTATGACGGCGCGGCCCTGACCGGCTGGTGTTTCTCCCAGGTGCTGGGACCGGCCGGAGAGTACCTGGTGGCGGCCTCCATGATCCTGTTCGCGTTTTCCACGATGATCGCCTGGTATTTTCTCGGCTGCCAGACCCTGCGGGCCGTATGGGGGCTCCTGGTCCGGAAATGGCCGCTTCTGCAGGGCGGCGGGGAGACCGTGAAGAAGCTCTATCTGGTCCTTTACGCCTACGCGGTTTTTCTGGGGGGAGTCAGCAGTCTGACGGCGGTCTGGGAATTGTCGGATGTTTTGAACGGCCTGATGGCCTTCCCGAATCTCCTGGCACTGTTTCTTCTGCGCAGGGAGATTGTCTGGGAGAATCATAAAGAGTTCCGTTTCCGGAACTCTTTATCAAGGGATAAAAGGGAGGAGAGCTGATAATCTGCATTACCAGCTCGAGTATTATGAAAAAAATCATATTGGCTGTCTACATTTTCCAGTATAATTTGGAAATATGAAGAAACAATGTTGCAGATGTAAAAGGTTTTTGAATAATTTGTGAACGAGGCGGGACTTGCCTGTTTTGAAAAAAAATGCTACAATGATGGAAATGGGCATACAGGAGGCTGGAGATGGGTAACAGAGATACGCGAAGCAGATATAAAGTACTGATCGTGGATGACTCGGAGATGAACCGCTCGATCCTGGCGGACATTCTGGGGGATGAATATGATATTATCGAGGCCGAGAACGGAGAGGAAGCGGTCCAGATCCTGCAGAAGCGGGTTGCGGAGATCTCGCTGGTTCTGCTGGATATTGTGATGCCGAAAATGGACGGCTTTGAAGTGCTGGTGACGATGAACAAATTCCAGTGGATCGACGAAGTCCCGGCGATTATGATTTCCGCGGAAAATGCCCCTGCAGCCATTGAAAGGGCGTTTGACCTGGGAGTGGTGGACTATATCAGCCGGCCTTTTGACGCCGCGATCGTACATAGAAGGGTGGTCAACACGATCCTGCTTTATGCCAAGCAGAAGAAACTGATCGGGATGGTCACGGACCAGATCTATGAAAAGGAGAAGCAGAGCCGGCTGATGATCGATATCCTGAGCCAGATCGTGGAGTTCCGCAACGGCGAAAGCGGGATGCACGTGCTGCACATTCATCTGATCACGGAGATCCTTTTGAAGCAGCTGTTCCAGAAGACCGGCAAGTACCATTTGACTCCGGACGACATTACGCTGATCTCCATGGCGTCCGCTCTGCATGATATCGGGAAGATCGCGATCCCCGGCGAGATTTTGAACAAACCCGGCAAGCTGACGAAGGAAGAATACAAAACCATGAAAACCCATGCCGCTATCGGCGCGTCTATGCTGGAGGAACTGCCATTCCATCAGAATGAGCCGCTGGTGCAGAGGGCCTATGAGATCTGCCGGTGGCACCACGAGCGGTTTGACGGCAGAGGGTATCCGGACGGGCTGAAAGGCGACGAGATCCCGATTTCCGCGCAGATCGTCGCGCTGGCGGATGTGTATGACGCGCTGGTCAGCGAAAGGGTCTATAAAAGGGCCTTTTCTCATGAGGTAGCTGTGGAAATGATCCTGGACGGCGAGTGCGGCGTTTTTAATCCTCTCCTTTTGGAATGTCTGACGGAATGTGCGGACAAAATAGAGGACAGCCTGGAGACGGCCACGTTCGGTTCCACAGCCAGCGAGCAGAGGGAGATCCGGAAGGTTACCGAAGAGATGATGCGCCGCGACGAGCTGGCGGCTTCGGAGCGCACGCTGCGGCTGCTGGAGCATGAGCGCACCAAATATCGTTTCTATGCGTCCATGTCCCAGGAAGTCCAGTTTGAGTATTCGATCGATCCGCCGATGGTTACGCTCTCCGAGTGGGGCGCGGCCCATATGGGGACGAAGGAGATCATTATGAATCCGCTGGACGACAAAGCGTTTATGGGGCTGCTGGGAGAGGGCATCGTGCAGCAGTTTTTGGAAAACCTTCATGCGTCCAAACCGAAAAACCCCGTTTTCCGGTTTCAGGGCGAGCTGAAGGTCCAGGGCGAATATCGCTGGCACCAGATCATCTGCCAGGCCATGTGGTCCTCGGAGGAAACCCCGAAGCTTATGGGCGCCATCGGAAAGGTAGTCGATATTCACGATGAACATATGCGGATGATCCATCTGGAGCAGACCGCGTCCCACGACGGCCTGACGGGGCTTTTGAATCATGCCAGCTCCGAATTTATCATCCGGGAGCGGCTGCGGATGAATCCTCAGGGAAAATTCGCGCTGTTTATGCTGGATCTTGACTATTTTAAATCCGCCAATGACGAGCACGGCCATATTTTCGGCGATCATGTGCTCCAGCACGTGGCCGGCAAGCTGCGGGAGAGCGTGAGAGAGGACGATATAGCGGGACGCGTGGGCGGCGATGAATTTTTGCTTTTCATCACGTTTACGTCCGATGTTTCTTCGATGGTGAAGCGGATCTACAGTTCCCTTCTGGGATACTATGAGAATTTCCGGATCTCGATCAGTATGGGCGTGGCGGTCAGCAACGGGGAGGGGCTGGATTACGATACGCTCCTGCACCGGGCGGACCAGGCGCTTTATTCGGTGAAACGGGCAGGCAGAGGTGCGTACCGGTTCTACGATCCGTCCATGGAAGAGATGTTTGACGACGAGCGGCAGGAGGAAACAGGAGCGGACGAAAAGAAAGGAGAAGAAGCATGAAGAATCCGGTTGTTACCATTGAAATGATGGATGGGAAGAAGATCACGGCGGAACTGTATCCGGAGATCGCGCCCAATACGGTGAACAATTTTATCAGCCTGGTGAAGAAGGGGTTTTATGACGGCCTGATCTTTCACCGGGTCATCAGCGGTTTTATGATCCAGGGCGGCTGCCCGGACGGAATCGGGACGGGCGGGCCCGGCTATCAGATCCGGGGCGAGTTTGCTCAGAACGGTTTTCCCAACCATCTGAAGCATACGGCCGGGGTTCTTTCCATGGCCAGGGCGATGCACCCTGATTCCGCCGGTTCTCAGTTTTTCATCATGCATGAGGATTCGCCCCACCTGGACGGAGCCTACGCGGCGTTCGGCAAGGTGACGGACGGCATGGACGTGGTGGATGAGATCGCGAACGTACGGACGGATTTCCGGGACCGGCCGATGAAAGAGCAGAAGATCCGGACGATCACGGTGGATACGTTCGGCGAAGAATATCCGGAACCGGAGAAATGCTGAGGACTGCGGCATGCGTGAGGAACGGACCGTGCGGATCGGCGGACAGCCGTATACCGTAGTTTTGTCTGACGAAAGAGCGGCCATCCTGTCGGCGAAAGCCTGCGGGATGGCTGTTATTGGTATAAAAAACCGGAAGACAGGCTGGGAGGGGCTGGATGCCCCGTATCTGGCGGAAACGCCGGCGGCGGTAACGCAGGAGTACCTGGAGCGGACAGTCCGGCGTTTTCTGGGGATTCCCTGGCGGATCGCGGAGACCCCGAGACTGCGGATCCGGGAGTTTTCGGAGAAAGACGCGCCTTTGGTGCCGCGGGAGGACGGGGATACCCGGGCGGACCGGATCTTTTATACGCCGGAGCGGCTGCGGGAATATATACAGTGTCAGTACGGATTCTATGAGTACGGGATCTGGGCGCTGGAGGAAAAAACGGCAGGCGGGCTGGTCGGGAAGGCCGGGATCGTCGGCGCGGAATGGAGAGACGGGGAACAGCCCCGGCCCCTGCAGGCAGAGGAAGCGGGCCGCGGGGAGTCCCGGCCGGAGCTCTGGCTGGAGCTGGGCTATCACATTTTTGGGGAATACCGGGGCAGGGGATACGGAACCGAAGCCTGTCTGGGCATACTGGAAGCCGTGCGGGAGGGCTTCTGCGGCCTGTATCCGGGAGAGTCTGAGGCAGGCTGCGTCGTTTACGCAAAAACGGACGCCTCCAACGAAGCGTCCATACGTCTGCTGCGGGCCTGCGGCTTCCGCCTCATGACGGAAACAGATACCGGATCAGGGCGATACATTCGTCAATATTGGCGGAATTTGCGATGATGGACAGGCACGGTTTCTCCGTGACGATGTTCATTTTCTGCAGGAGCGGCACGCCGGACAGATCGAGGGCCAGTGGAAGCATCTGCCCGGACTGGTCGGCGGAGAGCAGAAGGCGGTCTTTCAGCCGGTTCTGCAGGTCCTCCGGCAGGACCGTTTCCAGGTTCAGAAACGTATCCGCGGCAGAATAGCTCTCAAAAGCAATCGGATCGGCGATCATGATATCCAGTTTCTGGGCGGAGATCAGGGCGGCGATTTTGCCGGTGGCGGTCATGGCGTCTCCCCGCCGGATGGAACCGTCGGTGGGAAGCGATATGGACTCTGCGTAGATCCGGTCCTTCTTTCCGAACGCTCTCGCCTCGGCGTAATCCCTGGTCAGCGGGCTGAAATTTTCCGTCAGAACAGCCGGATTATTCAGGACGATCACATAGAGGCGCATGGTCAGGCTGCGGTTGTAGAGGGAGACGCCGGCGACGGCCAGCAGGGCGATCACAAAAAGTGCCCCCATGATCGAATACCGGTAGTATTCCCCGATGTACCAGAGGCGGTCCTTCCAGGACATTTCTTTCATCTTGGCGGCTTCCTGCCGTGCCTCCTTTTTTATGTTTTCCCTGAACTTTTTTGCGCGCGACATGTGTGTCCTCCCGATTTCTTTGGCGATTGGCGGGCCTGGCAGGCCGGTCCCTTCCCGTAAGTATAGCACAGGCGCCGTCTGTTTTTAATTAAATTTATATTAAATCCCCGAATAAATTGATTTTTCAGTGAAAGTCCGCTATAATACAATGTGACTGGCGTTACGCAGCGATGAGGTTCCTGAGAAAGGGAGTAAAAGTAAATTATGAAGGGTCTTTTTAATTATGATAATCCGGTGTGGCATTTTATCGGAAAATTCTGGGACGTACTGGTGGTCAATGTTTTGTGGTTCATCTGCTGTATCCCGATCTTCACCATCGGGGCCAGCACGACGGCGCTTTACTATGTGACGCTTCGCCTGGTACGGGATGAGGACGGGTACACGATCCGGTCGTTTTTCCGCTCCTTCAAGGAAAATTTCCGGCAGGCCACCATTATCTGGCTGATCTTTTTGTTCGCCGGCATCATCCTGGGGCTGGATCTGTGGTTCACGCTGACTACGGGGATGTTTCCGGCCGGGACGCCCAGGCTGCTGTTTTCGGCGCTGTTTGTGGGCATGCTGCTGATCTGGCTGGCGATGATCACGTATGTATTTCCGGTGCTGGCCCGGTTTTACGGGACGATCAAGCAGACGATCCGGAATGCGTTTCTGCTTTCGATCCGGTATATCCTGTATACCATCGGAATCATTGCCATCGACGTGGGGATCCTGTATCTGATGCTGACCATGCTGCCGTTTCTGATGATGTTTGGGATGGGACTGATAGGATTTGTCAATTCCTTTTTCCTGAATCATATCTTCAATAAATTCATCCCGGCGGATGAAACCAGGGATATCCATGAGATGCGGCCTATCTTTGCGGACGAAGACGACGCGGCCGCCGGCAGCGAGGGAGAATCGTCCGGCGTTTCGCCGTGGCAGCTGTCCGATGCGGTCCGTCAGGAGACCGTCCTGGCGGCGGAACCGGAAGAAAGTGAAAAACCGGACGCGGAAGCAGGGGAAAATCAGGAAACGGGAACCGGTGAGCAGCCGGAGACGGAAGAGGACGAAAAGCCGGATGCGGAGGGAAAATAAATTCTCCGCAGGACGAACGTAACTGCGTAATCCGAATCATATCAATCAAAATGCCTTCCGACCGGCGCGCCGAAAGGCATTTTGCACAATACGCCCCCAGGACGTATTTCAGATAGAATGCAGGAATGGAAATAAGGCGGACCCGTCTGGAAACAAACGGATCCGGCATATTCCCAATGATATCACGCTACGAACCGGTACATCATCACGTAATGGCAGAAGCTTCCGCCCATAACGAAAAGGTGAAAGATCTCATGCGAGCCGAAATACTGATGCTTCGAGTTGAACAGCGGCAGCTTCAGCGCATAGATCACGCCGCCGACCGTGTAGATCACGCCGCCGGCCAGCAGCCACCAGAACGCCGCAGGAGGAAGCGCCTGCACGATCCGTGAGATCGCCAGGACACAGACCCAGCCCATGGAGATGTAGAGGACAGACGAAAACCATTTGGGACAGGTGATCCAGCAGGCCTTGATGATGATCCCCACGATCGCGATGGTCCAGACCAGGCCCAGCAGCATCCAGCCGGTCCGGTCCCCCAGAACGACCATGCAGACCGGCGTGTAGGTGCCGGCGATCAGGATGAAGATCATCATATGGTCGACTTTCCGCAGGATCCGGTTGACCTTCGGCGAGATGTCAAAGGTATGGTAAATGGTACTGGCGGCGTACAGAAGAATCATGCTGGTAATAAAAACCGCCAGCGCTCCCACCGCGTAAAACCCTGAGTCATGGTAGGCCTTTAAAAGCAGCGGCAGAGCGGCCAGGAGAGCCAGCAGCATACCGATGAAATGGGTAATGGCGCTGCCTGGATCTTTGATATGAAGTTTACTCATAAAATCACCCCTATATCTTATAATGTAGTTTTGAAAACTATGTGTTATGATAACTATACACCTTCCAGCGGCAAATTGCAAGCCCCAGGAGAATAATATGTTGGAAATTTTGTATGAGGACCCGGATCTGCTCGTGGTGAAGAAGCCGGCCGGTCTGGAGTCCCAGTCGGTTCATTCTTTTGAACCGGATATGGTCAGCCTGCTCCGCAATTATACCGGCGGCGGTTATATCGGCGTCGTGCATCGCCTGGACAAGCCGGTGCAGGGTTTGATGGTTTACGCCAGAACCCCGTCCGCGGCGGCCGGATTAAGCCGGCAGCTGCAGCAGGGCCGGTTCCGTAAAGTGTATAAAGCGGTCGTATGTGGAAGAATTGTGGATAATGTGGGTAACTTTGTGGATTATTTGTTGAAAGATCCCCGGAGTAACCGGTCGAAGATTGTGGAAAAAGGGACGGCGGGAGCGAAGCGCGCCGAACTGCGGTACCAGGTTTTGTCAGAAGCCGCACTTTCAGACGGGCCGGTCACGCTCGTGCGGGTCGAACTGCTGACCGGCAGGCATCACCAGATCCGGGCCCAGTTCGCCGGCCGCGGATTCCCGCTGTGGGGCGACGCCCGGTACAATCCTGCGTTTATGTCCCGCGGGACAGCGGAACAACCGGCGCTGTGCGCCTGCAGGCTGTCGTTTGACCATCCGGTATCCGGAAGGCCGATGTCGTTTTCCATGGAGCCGGAAGGCCGGATCTGGCAGGCGTTCAAATCGGATCCGGACGCGGGCGGCGGCTTTCATACATAAGAACGCGATTTTGGGGCATACTGTTTCCCATACAAAGGAAGTACAAATCAGAAACAGGTGAGTCCATGGTTCAGCCGTGCAAGGCACTGAAGATGGGATAGGTGGCTCTGAGGCCCAGGACCACAAAAATACACGGAACGTGCGCCCGCAAGGACGCACGTTCTCAGAGATCATTTGTTTGTCAGTTTGTTCTCATTCCGCCACTCCCGCGGCGATACCCCGTAAACATGCTTGAATGCTCTGGAGAAATGCAGCTGGCTGGGATAGCCTACGGCGTTGCTGATATTGCCGATGGACAGCCCGGTCAGTTTTAAAAGCTCCGCGGCTTTGGTCATCCGGTAATGGATCAGGAATTCCTGGGGCGTTTTGCCCACGGCGTCCCGGAAAATCTTGCCGAAATAACTGCGGTTCAGGTTGCAGAACGAGGCGATGTCTTCCACGGAAATATTGTTCTGGAAATTCTGCTCGATGAAGGACAGCGCCTCCCGCACGTAAAAATCCTGCAGCTTCCCGGTCTGAACCAGCTTCCGGTTGGAGGAGGAGCGGGTCAGGTAGTCCAGGAACAGGTATAAATGGCCGATCAGATGGAACGGGGACTGGTCGGAATTCTGGGCGATGTGCAGCAGTTCGTTTTTCAGCTCCGAACTCAGTTCCCTGGTGTTGGCGTGGTAGACCGGCGATTCAGCGGTGAGGCCTGCCAGTTCCAGGGCCTCTTTTACTTTCAGGCCGTCAAATTCGACCCAGGCATACTCCCAGGGATGCTGTTCGTCCGCCTGATAGGAAGCGGTCTGCTTGGGAAAGATCATAAAGCCGTTCCCGCTTTTGACGCGGTATGTATGGTTTTCTCCGTTCTGGTCCGTGGCGATCAGGGTTCCGGCTCCGGAAATCACGTAGTGGAACAGATAATGGTTCCGGGCATTGGGGCCGCAGGAGCGGAGGGGTTCGCACTGCTCCCACCCATATTGATATAAACTGAGATCAACAAAGTGCTCGTTCGGGAAAATGGAAGACAGGACATTACTCATATGACAAAACTCCTTTCTTCGTCCAGGGGTCTAAAAGACGCCTTGTGTGAGTGATTGTTTGTCGTAACGCACAGAGACAGTCATAAATCGGCTTCTTATTTTGCAATATTTGACATACACAGGAGTTGTTTGACTCTATTATATACTGAAATGCAATCCGATATCAAGTCTTATTCTGAAAAACAGCATTTTGGTATAAAATCATGAAAATTATCCTGCTGCTTTTTTTTAAGAATTCTGTATGGTTGACAGTCCTGCCGCGGGATGGTAAAATGACAAAAATAACCGCGCGGAAAAAGAGTGCCAGGCGGGCGCTTTTTTGCCCGGACGGCTGTTTTCTAAAAAGATAGAATATTAGGAAGTGACGAAGTGGAAGGGAAGAGCGTATTTGAGCGGAGACTGGCGAAGCATTACGACGAGCTGAAATGGCTTTACATGGAGCTCTATGACGATGAAGCCAGGTTCGCGGAGCTTTGCGCCGCCATGGCGGAATTTGATGACGCGCGGAAGGAAGAGCTGAAGGAGCTGGATCGGAAGCGGGAGGCTGATCCGGACTGGTTTAAGGGCAGCGGCCTGCTGGGAATGATGATGTATACGGGCCAGTTTGCCGGCGATCTGAAAGGCGTCGAGTCCCACCTGGATTACATACGGTCCTGCGGCGTGAATTATCTGCATCTGATGCCGCTGATGGAATCTCCGGCGGGACGTTCCGACGGCGGCTACGCGGTGTCGGATTTCCGGAAGGTCCAAACGCAGCTGGGGACCGTGGAGGATCTGGAGCATCTGGCCGGGGCGTGCCATAAACAGGGCGTCAGTCTGTGCCTGGATTTTGTTATGAACCATACTTCCGAGGACCATGAGTGGGCGCGGCGCGCGAGGGCCGGAGAGAAGGAATATCAGGACCGTTATTTCTTTTTTGACAGCTGGGAGATCCCCATGCAGTACGAGAAGACGGTTCCGCAGGTTTTTCCCACGACGGCCCCCGGCAATTTCACCTGGCTGCAGGATGTGGGCAAACATGTGATGACGACGTTCTATCCCTATCAGTGGGATCTGAATTACAGCAACCCGACGGTGTTTAACGAGATGGTCAAAAACTATCTGTTCCTCACCAATCTGGGGGTGGATGTGATCCGGCTGGACGCGGTTCCTTATATATGGAAGCAGCTGGGGACGACCTGCCGGAATCTGCCCCAGGTCCATACCCTGGTGCGGATGATGCGGATGATCGGGGAGATCGTGTGCCCGGGGACGCTGCTTCTGGGCGAGGTCGTGATGGAGCCGGTCAAGGTGGCGCCTTATTTCGGAACGGTGGAAAAGCCGGAATGTCATATGCTTTACAATGTGACGACCATGGCGACGGTCTGGCACACGGTAGCGACTCAGGACGTGCGTCTCCTGAAAAAACAGCTGACCGCCGTCTATGAACTGCCGAAGACCTACACATTTTTAAATTACCTGCGGTGCCACGACGATATCGGCTGGGGGCTGGATTATGATACGCTGGCCCAGTGGGGCATGATGCAGGTTCCCCATAAGCAGTTTCTGAACGATTTCTTCACGGGCAAGGCCGGTGACAGTTTCAGCCGCGGCGAGTTGTATAACAATGACCCGATCACCCGGGACGCCCGGTTCTGCGGCACCACGGCCTCCATGTGCGGGATCGAGAAGGCCGGTTTCTGCGGCGACGAGTACGGGATGCAGCTGGCGCTCCGGCTGGATCTGATGCTTCACGGCTTTATGCTGTTTCAGGCCGGTATCCCCGTGATTTACAGCGGGGACGAGGTGGGGCAGGTGAACGATTATACTTACAAGGACGATCCGGAGAAGCGGCTGGATTCCCGCTATATCCACAGGGGAAAATTCCAGTGGCACCTGGTGGATAATATCGCGAAGGACGGGACGCTCCAGAACAGTCTGTTTGGGGGGCTCCGGAAGCTGGAAACGCTTCGCGCGGCCCATGAGGCGTTTGGGGCGGAGGCGGAGGCGCAGGTACTGGAAACCGGAAACGACAGCGTGCTCATGCTTCGCCGGACCACCGGGACCGAGACGCTGACCGGCGTTTTCAATTTCAGCAGAAGCTGGAAGGAGATCCCGTGGAGCGGGGGCGGCACGGATCTGGTAAGCGGCGACTCGCTGGATGGAACGGAAAAACTTCGGATGAGAGCGTTTGATTTCGTCTGGATCAAAAGCGTATAGGAAAAAGAAAGACGACGCATACTTTCCCTGAGGTGGCTGACGCGGGAAAGGATCGGAGCGGGAGAGGGATTCGCCTGGCGCGGAGAATTCCTTTCCCGCTTCGTTTGGCTACGGGGAACCGTGACGGGCTTGGAAAGCGCGGCAGGCGGGAGGCGGGGAAGATGGGAAAGGAAAACGAAGCGAAGAATTACCTGGCGGAGAAAGCGGCGCGCCGGGAAATCCGGGCGGAAAAAAGCATAGGGGAAAGGACTCCGGCCGCGGAGCCGAAACAGACAGGGCCGGGCAGCCGCCTTCCGGATACGGGGAACGCGGCCGCAGAAACGGGGAAATGGTTTCCGGGCGCAGCTTCGGGACCGGACGTCCGGCGGAGACGGGCGCTGAGGATCCTGGGAGTTACCGCGGCGGTGTATCTGATATTTCGCTGCCTTCTGCCGCTGGTGCTCCCTTTTGCGCTGGCCTGTGCGGCGGCGGTGCTGTTAAAGCCGTCGGCGGAAAAGGCGGCGGAACGGCTCCGGTTCCGGATCGGGGGGCGCAGGATCGGTATCGCGCCCTGCGTGATCGGGATGCTGGAGCTGTGCGGGATCCTGGCGGTCCTGGGAGCGGTGGTTTATTTCGGCGGGAAGCGGCTTTACAGTCAGGGAATGCTTTTGATGGAGCAGGCGCCGGTCTGGCTGGACAGGCTGAACCGGTGGCTGACGGGGGCCTGCCATCAGATGGAGGAACGGCTGGCGCTGAAGGAAGGGTCTATGGTACATCTGGTTCAGGAAATGCTGCTGAATCTGAGGGACCGGCTGAGCCAGGGCTTTATGCCTTATCTGATGGGAAATTCTATGGCGGCCGCCCAGTATTTTGCAAAAGCGGCGATTGTAACCGTGCTCTTCGTCGTAGGCGTGATACTGTTTATCCGGGAGATGGAAGAGATCCGGCGGCGTCTGAAAAAATCGGTCTTTTGGCCGGAATACAGGCGGGTGGGACATGTGCTGGAGATCGTCGGCAGGGCGTATCTGCGGGCGCAGGGCATCATCCTCCTGCTGATCATGGCCGTGTGTATGGCGGGCCTCTTTTTGCTGAAAAGCCCCTATTACATTCTGGCCGGGATCGGCCTGGGACTGCTGGACGCACTGCCGCTGTTCGGGACCGGGACGGTGCTGCTGCCCTGGGCGCTGGTCTGTTTCCTGCGGAAGAAATGGCAGAGAGGTCTGATCCTTGCGGGGCTGTATGTGGTCTGTTATCTTATTCGGGAGATTCTGGAGGCGAAGCTTCTGGGAGACCGGGTAGGGCTTTCGCCGTTGGAGACGCTTGTGTCGATCTATGTGGGGCTGCAGCTTTTTGGAATACCGGGGGTGCTGCTGGGACCGGTGGGAACGCTGGTCATAAAAGAATTTTCCTGCGGAACGGAACCGGACGGCCGGTGAAGGAGAATAAAAAAGAGAGGACGTCCCCCCACGTCCTCTCTGACCACCCAGCCATGCAGCGATCCGCACAAGGGATGCTTTACGTGACGCCGCCCTGGGATATGTCCGGAACTGTACTCTGCCTTAACGCGGATGTGCCGGTTTGATAAGCTTCACACAATGGCGCTTCATAACAGTCATCAGCCGGCCGGCAAGTCCGAACCGAAATAATTTTCTTCAAATCGCAGAGTTAACAAAAAACAGCTGAATATTTTCTAATATAACCAAACAAATTAAATAATCTAGCTAATTAAACCAACTTCTATTTTCTATTATACTGTTATTGACGGGAAAATCAAGTACACACATGCTGATTTTAGAAAATTTTAATGTATACAATCTAAAACCGGCAGGGAGACTCCCGCGGGAGAAGGTTAATTCAGCAATTTTCCCTGGAAAGGCTGTACCGGATGGCGCTTCCCAGCGAGAGCGCGATCAGTATTTTGGCGGTATCTCCGGGCAGGTAGGGCAGCACGCCGACGCCCAAAGCGGCGAAAAAGGTCAGGTTCATCTGAAACGCCAGCCAAAGAGTTCCGAAGAGATAGAGCAGAGCGGTGCCAATGACCATGCCGGCCGCCGCCATAAGCTTTTTTCCGTGAAAATGATCTGTGAAAAATCCCTCTGTTGCGGCCAGAAACAGATACCCTATCATATATCCTCCCGTAGGACCGGCTACTTTTGCCAGACCGCCGGTGAAGCCGGTGAAGACGGGCAGCCCTGCCAGGCCCAGCAGCAGATAGACTGCGACGCTCAGCATCCCGTCCTTCAGCCCCAGCATGTAGACGGCCAGGTAGATCGCCAGGGTTCCCAGAGAGATGGGAACCGGGGAAAGGAACGGAATCGGGAACGCAATGGGCCCCAGGACACAGATCAGCGCCGTCATAAGAGCGGTGACGGCCATTTCTCTGGTGGTCAGAATGGGTTTGGCGGTGGTTTTGTCTGGATGATTCATGTGAAATGTCCTCCTGCTTTGCTAATAAGGTTATGCGGAGCGGATCATGGCTGACCGACAGGAACGGGTTTTTGCAGGGAACCGGTACTGCGGACAGGCCGGATTCGGACCGGTATTTTGGGCCTCTGCAGATCGGTCGGGGCCCGGCGTCCGGCTGCCATGTTTCCGGCTTCGGGGATGTTTTCATCCGATGAGAATTATACGGCATCTCAGATCTAATGTCAACTATAAATGTTAATTAAGTTTACCAGATTAGTTTACAGTAAAAACGACTGACAAGTTGCTGCCCTTCACTTTTCACAGACGGTATTCTCACGTGGGCCCCGTGCGGACGCCCTGTCCCGCTTCCGGTTCGGACGGGTCCGCGGGCGGATCCCGGGTTTCCGGGGATTTTCCGGAATGGCCGAAGCGTGCAAATCCCCCCAATACGCCCCGCCGTGCAGACAATGGCCTGAAAGAATTCGTTTGGAAAAGTTTCATTTGCGGCCAGGTTCCTGGTGACAAACGGACTTCCGCATGGTACAATATTTTCAGAATCGTTTTTCATATGCACGGTTTGATTATCATGCAAAGGAGGAGTATTTATGATGAATGGTCTGGGATTGATCGGTACGCTGGTGGTTGGCGCGTTGGCTGGCTGGCTGGCGTCCAAGATCATGAATAATCAGGGAAGCCTGGTTCGCAATGTCATCCTGGGCGTTGTCGGCGGCATCGTGGGCCGGCTGGTTCTGGGCATCGTGGGCATCAGCGGCAGCGGGTTTTTCGGCAATCTGATCGTGTCGGCCATAGGCGCGTGCATTGTCATCTGGCTGGTGAACAGTATCACGAAGAAATGACGGCAGGGGGCAGTTTATGACAATAAAGCCGTTGCACGGCGGAAAGAGGGAGAGGCATGAAATTAACGGCGAAAGAAAAAGTCTCCTACGGTCTGGGGGCCGTGGGCAAGGATATGGTGTATATGCTGTCAGCGAGCTATATCCTGTATTATTACCAGGATATTCTGGGAGTCAGCGCTATTGCCATGGGGGTCATCCTGATGGCGGCGCGGGTGTTCGACGCGTTCAATGATCCGATCATGGGCGTGATCGTGGCGAAAACCAGGACCAAATGGGGCAAATTCCGTCCATGGCTCCTGATCGGGACGGTTTTAAACGCGGTGATCCTTTATTTTATGTTCGCGGCCCCGCCCTCCATAGACGGCGGAGGACTGATTGCCTACGCGGCGATCACCTATATTTTATGGGGCGTGACCTACACGATGATGGATATTCCGTTCTGGTCCATGATCCCCGCGTTTACAGAAGGCGGCAAAGAGAGGGAGAATCTGTCCACGCTGGCCCGTTCCTGCGCCGGGGTCGGTTCCGCGCTGGTGACGATCATTACGATGCAGTGCGTGTACGCCCTGGGACAGGGAGACGAGCGGAGCGGTTTTGCGAGATACGCACTGATCCTGGCCGTGCTGTTTATCGTGTTCATCACGATCACCTGCGTGAGCATCCGGGAAAAATCGACGGTGGACGTGGAGTCGCCGTCAGTGGGACAGATGTTTAAGTCTTTGCTGCAGAATGATCAGGCCATGACGATCGTGATCAGTATTGTGCTGATCAACTGCTCCCTTTATATCACGTCCAATCTGGTCATTTATTTCTTTAAATATGACTTCGGCGGAGAGGCCTGGTACAACAGCTATACGCTGTTTAATACCTTTGGCGGCGGGATCCAGATCCTGTCCATGATGCTGTTTTTCCCGCTGGTCCGCAAATTTTTGAGCGCCATGAAGGTTTTTTACCTGAGCTTCGGACTGGCGATCGTGGGCTATGCGGTGCTTCTGCTGTTTATGCTTTTGAATGTAACGAGTATCTTTGCGCTGTTTGTGCCGGCGTTTTTCATCTTTGTCGCGTTCGGTATGCTGACGGTGCTGACGACGGTTTTCCTGGCGAATACGGTGGATTACGGAGAATGGAAGAACCACCGCCGCGATGAAAGCGTGATTTTTTCCATGCAGACGTTCGTGGTGAAGCTGGCTTCCGGCGTGGCGGCACTGATCGCGGCGGTGTGCCTGTCGGTCACGAAGCTGAGCAGCGATACGTCGGAGACCGCTGCCGCTGTGAAGGCCGCCGCATCTTCGGTGATGGGTCTGCGCCTGACCATGACCGTGCTGCCGATTGCCGGGCTGCTGGCTGCGATCTTTTATTTCCACAGGAAGTATATCCTGACGGAGGAAAAGGTGGAGGAGATCACGCGGGCGATCCGCGGATAGAGGAGGCGGGCGGAACCGCGCGCAAAGTCCTTGACAAATCCGCCCAAATAACGTAAAATCACCCTATTGATACAGAAACACAGACGTTGATGAGGAACAGTACGCGGACATACATTTCCAGAGAAAGGCCGTATGGTGCGAGGCCCTGATGTCAAGGGAAGCGGAACCCGCCTCGGAGTCCCGTATGAAAGTACGGCGCGGCTTCGGCGTTATGGAAGAGCAGAGAGGATCGGCTGTATTCTGCGGCGCGGCGGAAGCGTTGCGGAGCAGGACGGGCGGCCGGTCAATCAGGGTGGTACCGCCGGATATCCATCATCCGGTCCCTCGTCGCGCGGACGCAGGGACCGGGTGTTTTTTTATCCCCGGGATTGGACGGTTCCGGTTCAGCCGGACACAGAGGCGGGAAAGTCTGGCCTTTTCCCCGGGACCCGACAGCAAACCGGTGCATGGCCGGGGAAGGCCAATCTTCGTCCGGGACAAAACGGCGGGCCGGGCGCATAGCCGGGAAAGGCCGGCAATGCCCCGGGACTCGACAGCAAACCGGCGTATAGCCGGGAAAGGCCAATCTTCGTCCGGGGACAGAACAGCAAGCCGGGCACGGCGGATGGAGCGTTAATTTGTAAGAAAAAGGAGAAATCATCATGGCAAACGACAAGAAACTGGTAGAGGCGATCACGTCCATGGATGTGGATTTCGCCCAATGGTACACGGATGTAGTGAAAAAGGCGGAGCTTTGCGATTACGCCAGCGTCAAGGGCTGCATGGTCATCAAGCCGGCAGGCTACGCGATCTGGGAGAACATTCAGAAGGAGCTGGACGCGCGCTTCAAGGCGACGGGCGTGGAGAACGTCTATATGCCCATGTTCATTCCGGAGAGCCTGCTGCAGAAGGAGAAGGACCATGTAGAGGGGTTTGCGCCGGAGGTGGCCTGGGTGACTCACGGCGGCCTGGAGCCGCTGCAGGAGCGTATGTGCGTGCGTCCGACTTCGGAGACATTGTTCTGCGATTTCTACGCCAACGATATTCATTCCTACCGCGACCTGCCGAGGCTTTATAACCAGTGGTGCTCGGTGGTGCGCTGGGAGAAGACGACCCGGCCGTTTCTGCGTTCCCGGGAATTCCTGTGGCAGGAAGGGCATACGGCCCACGCGACGGCGGAGGAGGCCCAGGAGCGGACGGAGCTGATGCTGAACGTGTACGCGGATTTCTGCGAGGAAGTGCTGGCGATCCCGATGATCCGGGGCCGCAAGACCGATAAGGAGAAATTCGCAGGAGCGGAGGCCACCTATACGATCGAGGCGCTGATGCACGACGGCAAGGCGCTGCAGTCCGGCACCAGCCACAATTTCGGCGACGGTTTCGCGAAAGCGTTCAACATCCAGTTCGCGGATAAGGACAATACGCTGAAATATGTTCATCAGACCTCCTGGGGCATGACGACCCGCCTGATCGGCGCGATCATCATGGTCCACGGCGACGACAACGGTCTGGTGCTGCCGCCCAGAATCGCCCCGACCCAGGTGATTGTGATTCCAATCCAGCAGAAGAAAGAGGGCGTTCTGGACAAAGCGTATGAACTGAAAGACCGTCTGATTGCCGCCGGGTTCCGGGTGAAAGCGGACGATACGGACAAGAGTCCGGGCTGGAAATTCAGCGAGTGCGAGATGCGCGGGATCCCGCTGCGGGTGGAGATCGGGCCCAAGGATATTGCGAACGGCCAGGCGGTGCTGGTGCGGCGCGATACCCATGAGAAGATCGTGACATCGCTGGAGGAGCTGGAGACGAAGGTGGGCGGGCTTCTTGAGACGATCCAGAAAGATATGTTCGAGAAAGCAAAAGCGCACCGGGATTCCCATACTTATACGGCGGCGGATTACGAAGAGTTTGTAAAGACGATCAATGAAAAGCCTGGTTTTGTGAAGGCCATGTGGTGCGGCTGCCAGGAGTGCGAGGATAAAATTAAGGAAGACACCGGGGCGACTTCCAGATGTATACCCTTTGCTCAGGAAGAATTGTCCGATAAGTGCGTATGCTGCGGGAGACCGGCGAAGAAGATGGTTTACTGGGGAAGAGCTTATTAAGGAATGGACTGTGCCGTTTGGCCCTGCCCGGCTTGTCCGGCGGAAAACGCGGGGCATGAGGGCAGGAGCCGGACGGGTTTTATAGGAGAATGACTGGGATGAACGCAGCGATTCCTGTACCGCGGCAGGCGGAGGAGATTATTGAAAAACTGAATCAAAACGGCTTCGAGGCCTACGTGGTGGGCGGCTGTGTCCGGGATTCGCTGCTGGGGCGGGAGCCGGGGGACTGGGATATTACCACCTCGGCCAGGCCCGCCCAGGTGAAAGCAATTTTCGGCAGGACCATTGACACGGGCATCAAGCATGGTACCGTGACGATCATGCGGGGAAAAACGGGCTATGAAGTGACTACGTTCCGCATCGACGGGATATATGAGGACGGCCGCCATCCGAAATCGGTGGAATTTACCTCGGATCTGCTGGAGGATCTGAAACGCCGTGATTTTACGATCAACGCCATGGCCTACAGTCGGAAAACAGGGCTGATCGATGCGTTCGGCGGGATGGACGATCTGCGAAACGGTCGGATCCGCTGCGTAGGACGGGCGGAGGACCGGTTTACGGAAGACGCGCTCCGGATCCTGCGGGCGCTGCGGTTCGCGGCCCAGCTGGGTTTTGAGATCGAGGCGGAAACGGAGGCGGCGGTGCGGCTGCTGGCCCCGAAGCTGGTGCAGGTCAGCAGGGAGCGGATCCAGACGGAACTGACGAAACTGCTTCTTTCGCCGAATCCGGATCAGATGCGGCTGGTTTTTGCCTGCGGCGCGGAACCGTATGTGTCGGAGACGTTCGCGCAGATCCGGCCGGAGCAGATTGCCGTGGATCCGCAGCTTCCCTCCCGCAAGGCGCTGCGTTGGGCGGCTTTTTTGCGGCATGAGACCCCGGAGGCGGCGGCCAGGATCCTGCGGGAGCTGAAGCTGGACAATGAAACGATCGCCAGGGTCCGGCTCCTGACAGAATGGTGGCGTCAGCCGGTGGGGCAGACCCAGGCTGAGATACGGCGCACGATGAGCCGGATGCTTCCGGAGACCTGCGACGATCTGCTGCTTTTGAAAGAAAGCGTGCTTCGGTATGACCGGGGAGCGCAGGCCGGGACCGCAGAAATTCCGGAGTGGGACCGGATCCCGGAAACCCTGGAGGATATGGCGCGGCTTCAGTCTCAGACCGCGGAGATCCGCGGCCGGGGCGACTGCATTTCCTTAAAAATGCTGGCGGTGACGGGCCAGGACCTGATCCGCCTTGGGATGCGGCCGGGCCGGGAGCTGGGAACAACGCTGGAGGCGATGCTTGCGGAGGTCATCGAACGGCCGGAGCGGAACACGAAGGAGTATTTGCTGCGGAGGTTTTCCGGAGACGCAGGAACAGACTGCTGCCGGCCGTAGTGACAAGCTGGATGCGGAGGTTTGCCGGGGAAGCGGGAGCAGACTGGCGGACTCGCCGGGCGGTCTTCCTGCCTGCTTCATTCCTTCCCCGGCCGGAAAATGCGCGGCATAATCCGGCCCTCTCTTTCATACCCTAGAAGTAGTTTAGGAACAGGGCATGCGGAGGGGTAGATGTGAACGAAAAATATTTGGAGGCTTTGGCCCAGTACGATCTGGCGGTTGAGAGCGTGAAAAAGGGACGCAGCGGCTATATTTGCGAGACGACCATTGGAACGACGCTGCTCTCTGAGTACCGTGGGACACAGAAACGCCTGGAATTTGAGTCGCAGGTTCTGGGACAGGTCCGCGCGGCGGGGATGGAGCGGGTGGACGATTATATTCGGACGGCGCAGGGAGAGCTGGTCTCCGTAGGCGAGGACGGAACAAGGTATGTGCTGAAGCGATGGTTTACGGACCGGGAATGCAATATACGCGACCGCAGGGAGGTTCGTCAGGCAATCGTCTGGATCGGCCGTCTGCACCAGATATTCCGGGGCATTGCCCGGAAGGAGGAATGGAACCTGGGTTCGATCATGCTGGGGTCTATGGAGACCGAAATGCAGCGCCATAACCAGGAAATGAAACGCGCCCGCAATTATATAAAAGCCAAGCGGAAAAAATCGGAACTGGAACGGTGCATTCTGGAGAATTTTGAGTTGTTTTACGAGCAGGCGGAGGCGGCCTGCGAGGGGCTAAAGAGACTGCGTGAGACCGAAAGCAGCGCCCCTCTTTTTTTATGTCACGGGAATCTGGATCATCACCATATCCTGATGGACGAGGACAACGCGGCCATTATTGAATTTCACAAAATGCACCTGGGAGACCCGATGGAGGATCTGTATTACTTTATGCGCAAGGTTATGGAAAAGCATGAATGGAACGTGGGCCTGGGCCAGGAAATGCTGGAAGCCTACGACCGGATCCTGCCGATGACGGACCAGGAACGGGAGCGGCTCTATTATCTCTTTCTTTATCCGGAGAAATACTGGAAGCAGGTGAATTTTTATTATAACGCCAATAAAGCCTGGATACCGGAACGGAATATCGAGAAACTGAAAAATCTGGAACGCCAGCTTCCCGACCGGGAAAAATTTCTGGCAAAAATACGGCAGGAGTAACGGTTAAAGGCTTCCTTTTTTCCGCAAACTGTTCTATAATGAAAGAAATGCACTCAGGCCAAATAAGGAGGAGATACGACCATGAGAGATTATAAAAAAATATATGAAGAATGGCTGAGCAATCCGTACTTTGACGAGGATACCAAGGCGGAGCTTCGCGCCATTGCCGGCGATGAGGAAGAGATCAAAGAGCGCTTCTATATGGATCTGGAATTTGGCACCGCCGGACTGCGCGGCATCATCGGCGCGGGCGTCAACCGCATGAATATCTATGTCGTCCGCCGTGCAACGCAGGGGCTGGCCAACTATATCATCAAACAGGGCGGGGCCGCCAGGGGCGTGGCGATCGCTTACGATTCCCGGCGGATGTCGCCGGAGTTCGCCGACGAAGCAGCGAGGACGCTGGCTGCCAACGGCATCACGGCTTACAAATTCGAGTCCCTGCGCCCCACGCCGGAGCTGTCGTTCGCAGTCCGGGAGCTGGGCTGCATCGCCGGCATCAACGTGACCGCCAGCCATAACCCGCCGGAGTACAACGGCTACAAGGTTTACTGGGAAGACGGCGCCCAGTTTACGCCGCCCCATGACAAGGGCGTGACCGAGGAAGTGCTGGCGATCCAGGATCTGTCCACGGTGAAGACCATGACCGCTTCCGACGCAAAAGCCGCCGGCCTTTACAAGGTCATCGGCGCGGAGATCGACGACAAATACATCGCCCATGTGAAGGCCCAGGTGGTGAACCAGGACGCCATCGACCGGATGCAGGACAGCATCAGGATCGTTTACACGCCGCTCCACGGCACCGGCAATATCCCGGTCCGCCGCGCGCTGAAAGAGATCGGTTTTACCCATGTGCAGGTGGTGCCGCAGCAGGAGCTGCCAGACGGCGAGTTCCCGACAGTCAGCTATCCGAACCCGGAGGCGGCGGAAGCGTTCGCGCTGGGGCTGGAGATCGCGAAAAAGACCGACGCCGACCTGGTCCTGGCGACCGATCCCGACGCCGACCGTCTGGGGGTATATGTGAAGGATACAAAGTCCGGCGAATACATTTCCCTGACCGGCAATATGTCCGGCTCCCTGCTGTGCGAGTACGTGCTGAGCCAGAAAGCCGCCGCAGGCAGGATTCCCGCAGACGGCGAAGTGGTGAAATCCATTGTGACCACCAATCTGGTGGACGCCGTGGCAGCGAATTACGGCTGCAGGCTGGTGGAGTGTCTGACCGGCTTTAAGTGGATCGGACAGCAGATTCTGAGGGAGGAGCATACCGGCGCCGGACATTATATGTTCGGTATGGAAGAGAGCTACGGCTGCCTGATCGGGACCTACGCCCGCGACAAGGACGCTGTTTCCGCCAGCGTGGCGCTGTGCGAGGCCGCCGCATACTACAAGACGAAGAATATGACGCTGTGGGATGCGATGGTAGCCATGTACGAGAAATACGGCTATTACAAGGATGCGGTTAAGTCCATCAGCCTGGCGGGGATCGAGGGCCTGGCGAAGATCCAGTCCATCATGGAGACCCTGCGGAAAGACGCGCCGTCGCAGGTAGGCGATTACACGGTGCTCTCCGCCCGCGATTACAAGCTGGATACGGTGAAAGATATGGCGACCGGCGAGGTGAAGCCGACCGGGCTGCCGGCTTCCAACGTGCTCTACTATGACATGAACGACAACGCCTGGCTGTGCGTCCGGCCATCCGGCACCGAGCCGAAGATCAAGCTTTATTATGGAGTCAAGGGCAGCTCGCTGGAGGACGCTGACGCGAAATCCGCGGCGCTGGGAGCGGCAGTCATGGCCATGGTGGACAAGATGATGTAACGGTGGAGATGGTGCGCGTGGTTTCGCGCCGGATCTTCCGAAAAGGCCGTTATAGACGGAGCGTGTATCCTGCGCCCCGGCTATAGCGGCTTTTTTCGTCGTGAAAAAAGCAGATTTCCCCCTGGCGGATAGGAAATACGCCGCCGGGAAAATCTGCGGATGACGGATTGCCGGATATCGGAAAATAGGACGGAGGATTTGCCCGGAAAAGATATCGGTGCCTTTCCCCGGCAGCCGGAGTGTCTATGGCTGGGCCGCGGAGAAACTCTCATTCAGTGGGAATCCCGGTTCTCAAGAGCTTCTTTTAATTCTTTCAGGGCGGCGGAGAAACGGGCTGACGAGGCGGTCGGATTTCCGCGCAGCAGGCCCTTGCGGTAAAAACCGAACCGATTGGTCAGGGTTTTGCGTTTTTCATTCAGTGCCAGGATCTGTCCGGACAGGGCGTCCTCCCGCTGGCGGCTTTCCTCCAGGAGCCGGGAGATCCTGGCAGCGGCTTCCGAACCTGCGTCTCCGATTTTGGCAGCGGCGCCGGAAGCGGCTTCCACGATTTTAGCGGCGGCACCGGACTTGGCGTCTCCGAGTCTGGCGGCGGTACCGGAAGCGACTTCGCCAGTCTTCGCGGCGACGCCGGATTTAGCGTCGCCGATCCTGGCTTCAGTGCTGGAGGCAGCTCCCGCGATCTTCGCGGCGGCACCGGATTTAGCGTCCCCGATTTTGATAGCAGCGCCGGAAGCGATCTCTCCGATCTTAGCGGCAGCGCCGGACTTAGCGTCTCCAATTTTGGCGGCAGCGCCGGAAGCGACCTCTCCGATCTTAGCGGCAGCGCCGGACTTAACGTCCCCAATTTTGGCGGCAGCGCCGGAAGTGGCCTCCGCGATTTTGGCAGCGGCTCCGGAACCGGCTTCGCCAAGCTTGGCCGCCGCCGCTTTGACTTCCGCGATCTTAGCCTCCGCATCGGCTCTTACCTCGGCGGCTTTCACAGCGGCTTCCGTCCGCACGCCGGCGACTTCGACGGCTTTAGCTTCCAGCTCCGCCCGCAGATCTTCCATTCGCTGGGCGATCTCAGCTTTCAGCAGGGCGGACTGAACCTGCAGCTCGTCCAGCTCGGCTTTCATCTTCGTCATGGCTTCCAGCGCCTTGCCCAGATCCAGGGCTTCCTTGACGGACACAACGGTATCGGCGGCGAACATGGCCCCCACGACGGCAATGATCGGAAATTCAACCCATGGTTTCAGGCTCAGTACCAGGGCTGCAATCGGCTGGTGGATCACTTCGGTCAGGAAAATGGTCAGGAACCCCCAGGCGACGGAGGAGGACAGACAGATGTAACCGTTCAGGTTAAAGGGCTGGTTGCTGTAGTCCCAGTATTTCATCTTAAACAGCCGCTCCATTACGTAGCCGGTCACATATTCCAATACCGTAGCGCCGATGACGCCCGCAAAATAGACCAGCACGACATTGTCTTTCACGGGCAGGGACAGCCACAGCATCATGACTGCGCCCGTCCCATAGAGCGGCAGCAGCGGCATACGCAGAAACCCGCGGTTGACGAAGCGGTGCTGCAAGAGGGAAACGTAGGCGGATTCGAAGATCCATCCGAAAAAGCTGTATGTGAAAAAGAATGTGATCCAGTGGTACCAGGGATACGTATACATAACGCGGCCTCCTGTGCGTTTTTGCTGTCCTTATCATACCTCTTTTGGCCGTTAAATGCAATATGTGGTTGCTGTGGCCTGCGAGAGGGACTGATTTACGGCGGGGATTGGTTTGCGGAGGCCTGGTTTGCGGCGGGGTCAGTTTTGCGTGATGGTCTGGTTTGTGGCGAGGTCTGATTTGCGGTGGGCCTGGTTTGCAGAGGGACTGGTTCGCAGTGGGGATTAATTTGCAGTGGGACCTGGCCTGTGACAGTGTCTGGCTTGCAGTAAGGCCTAGCTTGCGAGAGGGCTTGGCTTGCGGTGAAATCCGGCTTATAGTGGGACCTGATGGTTATGGCCTGGGATTGCGTCCATTTTCGCCCATGTTCCGCCGCCGGCCATACGCGGCGTTCCGCCGTGGGGATTCGGATATAGGTCCTGGGAACAGCGGCAACGAAAAAGGCCCTGCCGTCGCAGGACCTTTTCGTAGGGAATGGTAGGTATATTTAGGAAATTGTTTTAGGGGGGCCGGACGATTTGCATCGTCCGGTATGAGTATGAAAAAGCTTTGTCATTCCAAGTTTTACACTTGAAACTAAGGCCCGCTACCCTTTCAAGTAGCGTAATTTTAATATAAATGATAAATATGTCCAAAATATGTACCGGTCATTAAAAAAATATAAAATCCATAAAATAAAAAAGTACGAAAAATAAACAAAATTTCCGCCGCGTTTCACCGCGTGCATTACCACATTTTCAATCCGATCCGCCGGTCTTCCGCCCGCGTTCCCTTTGCGCCGTTTTTTATTTATTTGACCCAAATTGTTCTGCTGCAGAAACCGCATCTTCCGCATCAAGGCCATACTGGAAAGCCCGCTGTAATCCCGCAGGAACTGGCACGTAAGTTTGCGGCTGCGGAAGATGGTCCGGCTGTTGGCGTCCCGGACGTGCGCGGCCGGGGAATACGGATTGCTGTCTTCCCGTGCGTCGCCTATGGAAAACGTCTTTTCGCCTGCATGGTCTGTACCGGCCGTTTTTTCATTTGCAGTGTTTTTATCGGCTGCACTTTCATTTGCATTATTTTTATCTGCTGTATTTTCATCCGGGCGATAGCCGCCCTCTGCCATTTTTTCTTTTGTATACTTATCCTCTGTATCTTCTCTTCGGTAGGAATTTGTTTGTTCCAGGCTCTTTTGCATCTCCTGCGTTCCTCCCGATCTGGCGCGAATGGGACCGGGGAGCCGGGAGATACCGGGAAAGATTGGTCAAATGTGGCCTAAACCTATTATATAGCGGGGACAATCGCTTATCAAGAGGCAAAAGTGGCTTATTTTCGCTTGCGGGAATCCGGAGGGTGTGATAAGATAACAGAGTAAAGTAAGGACAGGCGGCCTGCCCCCTCAAAGACTGAAAAGTTTTTGGGGGGGCAGCGTGCGTTTCTGCGCTGCCGGCCGTACCGCTCCGTGACAAAACGCAGCAGGCGGAGAGACCTGCAGAAAGAGAGGAAATGTATGAGGAAACAATTATGTGCGGCGATGATCGCCGCGGCGGCCGCTCTGGCTATGAGTTCGACGGCGCTGGCAGGGACCTGGAAAAGCGACGCCACAGGCTTCTGGTATCAGAACGACGACGGGACCTACCCGGTCAGCAGCTGGAAATGGATCGACGGCGACGGGGACGGCAGCGCGGAGTGCTTCTATTTCAACGGCCACGGCTATCTGGTGACCGGTACGACCGTCGACGGCTCCGACGTGAACGCCAGCGGAGCGTGGACCGTGAACGGCGTGGTGCAGACCCGTCCGCTGTACCAGATACAGACGTCCGCCAGCGATTCGAGCGCAAAAGTGTGGGACGATTCGAAGAATATGTTTGATAATATTTTTGGAATGCACTATAGCTCTTTATATAACGACGGCATGAAATGGGATGATGCCAAGAAGATGATAGAAGACCGTCTGGGAATTATGTTTAGTAACTATTGGAGTATTGCGAAAGATATTTCACAAACAAAGCAGTATTGGTATGATGAGTTTGAGAAGCTGCAGCGGTCCAAAAGAACGAAAGACGTGACTTTGAGTGAGTCCCGGGTTATAAATATCAGCATTTTCTACGCCCTCGGAGGCATGACGAAAGATGATCTGGAAGCCCTGAACATACCCGTGGTGCAGGCGGAGGAGATTCTCTGTCAGATCGGTGTGCCCGGCTATGCTTCGACAGGATATGTATTGGATAAATGGTTTGAGTATGATTTGAAAAACGTTGCAGTAAAATAACCGGCATAAACGGTGTTCCCTGATGCCCCATATACCCCGCCCCCGATCCCATCCCGGGCCAGGGACGGGGTATATTTATTTTTGACCGCATATGTGACGCGCCGTCGGAACGGTTCTAAATTTGTTCTAAATTTGTTGAGGGAAAAATCACAAAACCCCTTTAAAAAATACCAGGAGTTGTATATAATGAAGTATAACTGCCGATAGGCAGTTATACGCTGCGCAAACGAAGCGGAGCGGAGTTGGCGCTTCCCGCGAGCCGTATAGGCAGTTATACGCTGCGCAAACGAAGCGGAGCGGAGTTGGCGCTTCCCGCAGGCCGATAGGCAGTTATATGCGCACCCCCCTAAAAATGCAGGAGGAACAGGAAATGATCTCAAACGATATAGGAATCGACCTGGGTACGGCCAGTATCCTGGTATATATACGAGGAAAGGGCGTCGTCCTGAAAGAACCGTCCGTTGTAGCCATTGACCGCGACGACAACCGGATCATTACATTCGGAGAGGAAGCCCGCCTGATGATCGGGCGCACCCCCGGCAATATCGTGGCCATCCGCCCGCTGCGGCAGGGCGTGATCTCCGATTATACCGTGACCGCGAAGATGCTGAAATATTTTATCAATAAAGCGGTGGGACGCAAGACCCTCCGCAAACCCCGCATTGCCGTCTGTATCCCCAGCGGAGCGACGGAGGTGGAACGGAGAGCCGTGGAGGACGCCACCTACCAGGCCGGGGCCCGCGAGGTATTTATTATCGAGGAACCGGTGGCGGCGGCGATCGGTGCGGGGATCGATATTTCCAAGGCCTGCGGCAACATGATCGTGGACATCGGCGGCGGCACCGCGGATATTGCCGTGATCTCCCTGGGCGGTACCGTGGTCAGCGCTTCGATCAAGGTGGCCGGGGATGATTTTGACGAGGCCGTGGTCCGCTATATGAGGCGGAAGCACAATCTTCTTATCGGCGAGAGGACCGCCGAGGAGATCAAGATCAATATTGGGGCCGCGTTCAAACGGCCGGAGCTTTTGACGATGGAGGTCCGCGGGCGCAACCTGGTCACCGGCCTGCCGAAGACGGTGGTTGTGACTTCGGATGAGACGCTGGAGGCGCTGCAGGAACCGGCCCTGCAGATCGTGGACGCGGTCCACAATGTGCTGGAGCGCACGCCCCCGGAACTGGCCGCGGATATCTACGACCGCGGGATCGTGATGACAGGCGGCGGCTCCCTGCTGAGCGGTCTGGACGCGCTGATCGAAGAAAAAACGGGCATTACGACGATGATCGCCGAGGAGCCGCTGACGGCGGTGGCGGTCGGCACAGGCAAGTATCTGGAATCGAATCGCAGCGATATGGACCGGAGAGATTTTTGATCTCCGGTCCCCTTTTCCTGCGGGGGACGTTTGGCGCGGCGCGGCTTTGACGCCCGGAAATCCGGAAGCCCCCTTTCTCATACAGGGCCGGAGAGTTCCCTCTCATGGCAGGCGGATTAGCTGCCCCAACGCCCTGTGCTACAGATAAAGGAATATTGTAGAACCAAAGGAGACCGTTATGGCCACAGTGACCGGTTTTGTGGAAAAAATCAAATATCGCAACGAGGACAACGGCTATACGGTCCTGGATCTTTCTTCAGACGGAGAGGATTACGTCCTGGTCGGGACCTTTTCCTATATCAGCGAGGGAGAAATGATCGAGGCCTCCGGTTCCATGAAAGAGCATCCGGTCTACGGGGAACAGCTGGCGGTGGAGCATTATGAGATCAAGTCGCCGGAAGACGCGGCAGCGATGGAGCGTTATCTGGGTTCCGGAGCCATCAAGGGCGTGGGCGCGGCCCTGGCGGCCAGGATCGTGCGCCGGTTCAAGGCAGACACGTTCCGGGTCATTGAGGAAGAGCCGGAGCGGCTGGCAGAGATCAAGGGCATCAGCGAAAAGATGGCGCAGGCGATCGCCGTGCAGATGGAAGAGAAAAAGGACGTGCGCCAGGCCATGATTTTTCTCCAGGGGTATGGCGTGTCCATGAATCTGGCCGTGAAGATCTATCAGGAGTACGGTCCCCGCATGTACGGGATCCTGAAAGAGAACCCGTACCGCCTGGCCGACGATATTCACGGGATCGGGTTTAAGCTGGCGGACGAGATCGCCCAGCGCATGGGGATCCTGATGGATTCCGATTACCGCGTCAAAGCGGGGATTCTTTATACATTGCTTCAGGCGGCCGGTCAGGGGCATACCTACCTGCCCAAAGAAGAGCTTCTGAAACAGGCTGCGGCGATTCTGCTGGTGGACGAGCCGGCCATTGAAAAACATCTGCTGGATATGCAGGTGGACCGGCGGATCGTGATGCGGGAGACGGAGGACCCGCCGGTGCTGGCGGTTTACGCCGCTTCCTATTATTATATGGAACTGAATACGGCCCGTATGCTCCACGACCTGAACGTGAAAGGTTCTACGCCGGAGGCAGAGATCCGGGAGCGGCTGGAGGAGATCCGGCGGCAGACCGGGCTGGAACTGGATCCTCTGCAGGCGCAGGCGGTGACGGAGGCCGTCAACAGCGGCCTGCTGATCATCACGGGCGGACCCGGTACCGGCAAAACCACCACGATCAACGCGATCATCCGCTATTTTGAGATGGAGCATATGGACATCCTGCTGGCGGCTCCGACCGGGCGGGCGGCCAAGCGCATGACCGAGGCCACCGGATACGAGGCGAAAACGATCCACCGGCTGCTGGAGATCAGCGGCGCGCCCCAGGAGGATGGTTCGGCCCCTCTGCGTTTCGAACGGAATGAGGAGCACCCTCTGGACGCCGACGTGATCATCATTGACGAGACATCCATGGTGGACATTCAGCTGATGCTCTCGCTTCTGAAGGCCGTAAATATCGGTACGCGGCTGATCCTGGTGGGGGATGTGGACCAGCTGCCCTCCGTGGGCCCCGGCAACGTACTGCGGGACATGATCGATTCGGGACGCTTCAACGTGGTGAAGCTGACTCATATTTTCCGGCAGGCCGCCGAGAGCGACATCATTGTCAACGCCCACAGGATCAACGAGGGCGAGCGGGTGGACCTGGCCAGGCGGAGCCGGGATTTCCTCTTCATCCGGCGGGACCATCCGGACGCGATCGTGAGCGCCATGCTTACGCTCCTGACGCAGAAGCTGCCGGCCTATGTCCACGCCAGACCGTTCGACATCCAGATCCTGACGCCCATGCGCAAGGGAGCGCTGGGGGTGGAACGATTAAACCAGATTCTCCAGTCCTTTCTGAACCCGCCGGATAAGGACAAGGCGGAAAAAGAATCCGGCGGCGTCATTTTCCGCGAGGGCGATAAGGTCATGCAGATCAAAAATAATTACCAGATTCCCTGGGAGATCCGCAATTCCTACGGGATCGTCACGGAAAACGGGACCGGGGTTTTCAACGGGGACGTGGGAATCCTGCGGCAGATCAACACGTTCGGCGAACTGCTGACGGTGGAATTTGACGACGGGAAAATGGTGGAGTATGAGTTTAAGCAGATTGAGGAGCTGGAGCTGGCCTACGCGGTCACGATCCACAAATCCCAGGGCAGCGAATATCCGGCGGTCATCATTCCGCTGCACAGCGGCCCGCGGATGCTGATGACCCGCAATCTGCTCTACACGGCCGTCACCAGGGCCAGAGCCTGCGTCTGTCTGGTGGGGCTGCCGGATACATTTTACGGCATGGCGGACAACCGGATGGAGCAGAGGCGGTATTCCGGCTTAAAGGACCGGATCCTGGAGATACCGGCCGCCTGAGCGCTGGGAAGCGGAAAAAAGGAAAACGAAACCGAAACGCGGGAACAGGAAAGCGAAACCGAAACGCCGGAACAGGAAAGTTAAACCGAAACGCCGGAACAGGTCCCTGGTCATCAGGCCGGAATTAACAAAAGAACAGATGGTCAGTTTTACGCAGCGCAGTACGAAAGAACGCCTGGAAGATAACGAAGAAACATTCAGGTCAAAACGCAGAAGAAAATCATCCGGTTCCATGACAGAGAGAAACGGAAAATCATCCGGCTCCGCGTGGAACGAAAGACGGTTTGGAAAATGCGGTACAAAAGAAAAATACGAAAGAAGGGGAAAATAAAAAGCGCCGGATCGTAAAGCGCCGCCCGGGATTTGCCGCGCGGCCGGCCGGTGCGGCAAACGGGAAAGAAGGGGAATGATCGTGGCAAACGAAGCGGAAAAAACAGGAACCGGAGGGAAAAACGGACAGAATTTTTGGAATGGAGAGCAGTTCCTGAGTTTGCTTTTCCCGCGCCGCTGTCCGGTCTGCGGGGAGATCGTGCTGCCCAGAGGCGAACTGATCTGCCCTGCCTGCGTCGGGAAGCTGACGCTGGTGCGCCAGCCGGTCTGCATGACCTGCGGCAAGGAGCTGGAAAGCGAACGGCAGGAATACTGTGTGGACTGTATGCGGCATCCGAAAACATTCCGGCATAATTTTGCCCTGCTTCGCTACGACGATGTGACCCGGCGTTCCATGGCGGCGATCAAATACAAGAACAAGAGGGAATATCTGGATTTTTACGGAGAAGCCATGGCGCGGCGGTTTGGGCGCCAGCTTCTGCGCATCCGGCCCGACGCGCTGGTGCCGGTGCCCGTTCACAGGTCCCGCCTGCGCAGCCGCGGATTCAACCAGGCGCAGCTTCTGGCGGAACGGATCGGCCGCCGCCTGGACATTCCCGTCTGCCCGCAGGCCCTGATCCGCACGAAAAAGACGCTTCCCCAGAAAAAGCTGAGTTCCGCGGAGCGCCTGGAAAATATCCGGAAAGCTTTTGCGCCCGGAATCCTGCCGGAAAAGACGCGTCGGGTGGTCCTGATCGACGATATCTACACCACCGGCAGCACTCTGGAGGCCTGCGCGCGCGTTCTGCGTTCCATGGGTGTGGAGGAGGTCTACGGCATGACCATCTGCATCGGCGGCGCATTTTAACGTCTGTGCGGGGAAACCGCAGAAAATCCCAGAAAAATCAAAAAAAGATTGACGTTTCTTTGTTCGTGTGTTATAGTGATTAGGCGAATGGAAGAAATAAGGTCTTTTTTTTTGTTCAAAAATTTTCCCGCGCGGGAGCGTCGGCGGACGCTTTCGCTGCGCAGGCGGAATTTTGGAAAAAAGACCGGTAAGCAAGACTACGGAAAGCGGAGGTGGAAGTCGTGCGTACAAGGATCACACTGGCATGTACGGAGTGCAAACAACGTAACTACAACATGACAAAGGACAAAAAAGCTCATCCCGACAGGATGGAGACGAAAAAGTACTGCAGATTCTGTAAGACACATACTTTGCACAAAGAGACAAGATAATTATTTTGAGTAAAGGACGTGGAGATTATGGAAGGAACGGCAAGCAAGGAAAAGACGAAAAAGAAAAGCTTTTTCAGCGGCATGAAAGCCGAATTTAACAAGATCGTATGGCCGGACAGAGAGACGGTGAGCCGTGAGACGGTGGCGGTTCTGATCTGTTCTGTGATATTGAGCCTGATCATTGCGGTTCTGGATCTGGCTATTTCGTTTGGTCTCAGTTTCATTTTATAATCAGGTTTGGCAGGGCAGAGGTGGATCGTATGGCGGAAGCGAGCTGGTATGTAGTTCATACCTATTCAGGCTATGAGAACAAAGTAAAAGTAGATATCGAGAAAACGATCGAGAACCGGAGTCTTCAGGATCAGATCCTGGAAGTATCTGTCCCCATGCAGCCTGTTGTAGAGATCAAAAACGGGGTAGAGAAAGCGGTTGACAAAAAGATGTTTCCCGGTTATGTGCTGATCCACATGGTCATGAACGATGATACATGGTATGTGGTTCGCAATACCCGCGGGGTCACAGGCTTTGTCGGCCCGGGTTCCAAGCCGGTCCCGCTGACGGAGGACGAGATGTCCAGCCTTGGCTTCATGGGCAGAGGGCTGGTCGTTGACTTCGAAGTGGGAGACACCGTGGTTGTCATCTCGGGCGCATGGAAAGATACGGTCGGCGCGATCCGTTCGATCAATGAGAACAAGAAGACCGCCACGATCGTCGTTGAGATGTTTGGCCGCGAGACGCCGGTGGAACTGGCGTTCACTGAATTGAAAAAGCTGTAACTGTAACAAGTGGGAGGGACATCCCCCGACATTACCACAATATTTAGGAGGTGCCTGATTATGGCAAAGAAAGTAACTGGTTATATCAAATTACAGATTCCGGCCGGCAAGGCAACGCCGGCGCCGCCTGTAGGTCCTGCTCTGGGCCAGCATGGCGTCAATATCATGCAGTTCACGAAGGAGTTCAACGCCCGCACCGCCGACCAGGGCGATCTGATCATCCCGGTTGTCATCACGGTCTACGCGGACAGAAGCTTCAGCTTCATCACCAAGACCCCGCCGGCAGCGGTCCTTCTGAAGAAAGCCTGCAATATCAAGTCCGGTTCCGGTACGCCGAACAAGACGAAGGTTGCGACCATTTCCAAGGACGAGCTGCGCAGGATTGCGGAGCTGAAGATGCCGGATCTGAATGCAGCCAGCGTCGAAGCCGCCATGAGCATGATCGCAGGAACCGCGAGAAGCATGGGCATTACGGTAGAAGCATAATATATATTCTCGCTGGGAGCGCGGGAGGCTGAGGATCAGCCGCCCGGCAGCCGCAGGGAGCCGGATTTCCGCAGACGCGGAAACAAAGAAACGGATCATTCGTGGGAGGGCAATCCCCGACAATACCACAAGGAGGTTTATAGAAATGAAAAGAGGAAAGAAATACGCGGAGGCCGCGAAACTGGTAGACCGCTCCATGCAGTACGATGTGTCGGATGCGATCGCGCTGGTGAAAAAGACGGCAGTTGCTAAATTTGATGAAACCATTGAATTACATTTGAGAACAGGCTGTGACGGCCGTCATGCGGATCAGCAGATCCGCGGCGCCGTGGTTCTGCCGCACGGAACCGGCAAGACGGTCCGCATCCTGGTGTTTGCCAAAGGCGCGAAGATCGACGAGGCGACCGCAGCCGGCGCTGATTATGTAGGCGGTGAAGAACTGATTCCGAAGATTCAGCATGAAGGCTGGCTGGATTTCGACGTAGTCGTAGCGACTCCCGACATGATGGGCGTGGTTGGCCGTCTGGGCCGTATCCTGGGTCCGAAAGGCCTGATGCCGAACCCGAAAGCCGGAACCGTTACCATGGACGTGACCAAAGCAATCAACGATATCAAAGCCGGTAAAGTCGAGTACCGCCTCGACAAGACCAATATTATCCATGTGCCAGTGGGTAAAGCTTCTTTCACAGAAGAGAAATTGACGGACAACTTCCAGACGCTTATGGATGCCATCCAGAAAGCGAGACCGAGCGCACTGAAAGGCCAGTTTATCCGCAGCGCCACCCTCACCACGACGATGGGCCCGGGCATTAGGCTGAATGTGGCGAAGTTAAGCAATTAATCTCACTTTTTGGTTGACAATCCGGATATAGATATGTTACAATACGCAAAGTATTGAAAGCCGAAGACAGCAGGTGCCGTTAGGCATAAGATTGAATACGCCTGCCGA
This sequence comes from uncultured Lachnospiraceae bacterium, assembly GCA_947626915.1. Lineage (GTDB taxonomy): Bacteria > Bacillota > Clostridia > Lachnospirales > Lachnospiraceae > UBA3402. The sequence goes on along the minus strand of CANQUA010000007.1, from coordinate 10,150 downwards.
GGACAGATACTTCACGCAAGTGTATGTTATATGCCTCTCTGTCTGTACGGCAGAGAGGTTTTCTGTTTTGAGCGATCAATACCGAATAAAACAAGGAGGTATGACATCCCATGGCAAAAGTTGAATTAAAGCAGCCGGTCGTAAAAGAGATCGCTGAACTGTTCGACGGAGCCGAGTCGGCCGTTCTGGTGGATTACCGCGGACTTACGGTGGAGCAGGACACGCAGCTTCGCAAGCAGCTTCGTGATGCGGGCGTTACCTATAAAGTCTACAAAAACACTATGATCCGTTTCGCTTCCAAGGGCACTCCGTTTGAGGCTCTGGACGACGATCTGAATGGTCCGACCGCATTGGCCGTATCGAAAACCGACGCTACCGCTCCGGCCAGGATCCTGGCGGAGTTTGGCAAGAAGGTTCCGGCGCTGGAGATCAAATCCGGCGTAGTGGAAGGAACCTACTACGATGCGAACGGTATGCAGGCAGTCGCTACGATTCCGTCCAGAGAGATCCTGCTGGGCCGTCTGTTTGGCAGCATGCAGTCCCCGATCGCCAATCTGGCCCGCGTACTGAACCAGATTGCGGAAAAAGAAAGCGGAGTTTCCGCAGAAGCTTGATGAAAAACCTGATCTGCGCCTGAGCAGATCCCACGAAATTAATTGAAATAATGATGGAGGTAATTACAATGGCAAAGCTTACAACTGCTGAATTTATTGCAGCAATCAAAGAATTAACGGTTCTGGAGCTGAACGAGCTGGTAAAGGCTTGCGAGGAAGAGTTTGGCGTATCCGCAGCAGCGGGCGTAGTCGTAGCGGCAGCAGGTCCTGCGGCTGAGGAAGTGGAAGAGAAGACGGAGTTCGACGTGGAGCTGACTGAGGTTGGCCCGAACAAGGTCAAAGTTATCAAGGTGGTCCGCGAGGCGACCGGCCTGGGTCTGAAGGAAGCCAAGGACGTGGTAGACAGCGCTCCGAAGGCTGTGAAGACCGGCGTTTCCAAGGAAGAGGCCGAGGAACTGAAGACCAAGCTGGAGGCAGAGGGCGCGAAGGTTACGCTGAAGTAATCCGACCGTACATCTGCACCGCCGTCAGACGGGAAGAGACAGAAGAGGCAGGAAGCGATTTCGTTTCCTGCCTTTTTGAAGGTGATCCAGGCGGCGGGGATCGCTTCCTCTGGGGTCCTGCCGCCGTTTCAGGGCCGCGCAGCCGTCTCCCTGTCGGGAAAATTTTTGGCAAAAAAATAACGATTAAAAAATTTTGTGCCAGGTGCTTGACAGATTCTTAAAAAAATGTTAAGGTTAAAATGTATTTTGAATGAGCTACTGATTCACATATTTTTGTAAGTCATTTGGCGTCAGGTGATTTACAAAAATATGTGAATTTTTTTCAGGAGAAATGCGAAATATTTTTTAGGAGGTGTACCAGTATGAACAAAGGTACCGTTAAGTGGTTCAACGCTACGAAAGGATATGGTTTCATCACCAACGATGAGACAGGGGAGGAAGTATTTGTGCATTTCTCCGGCATCGTGGCGGAAGGCTACAAGACATTAGAGGATGGCCAGAAAGTGACTTTCGATGTAACGGAAGGCAACCGCGGCAAGCAGGCTGTGAATGTAAAGGCCATCTGATCCGAATAGATACGCAAGACCATTTGAGACGGTTCCGCGGGGAGCCGTCTCTTTTTTGGTTCTATTTTTCCGGATTCCCGCATATTTTGTTTATAATGGAATGGGCAGGGGGCGGATTATGAACAGACGGAGATGGTTTGCGTGGCGAAAAGCGGCGGTGTGGTTCTGGGGCTTCCTGGCCCTGCTCATCACGATGGATTTTTGTTCAAATTATGCCCGGCTTCAGCGGCGCGTGAGACAGGCGGGAGCGGAGGCGGCGGAAACGCGCGAGGCGCCCGGCGCGATTGCCCTGACGTTTGACGACGGCCCCAGCGAAGTCTGTACGCCGAAGCTTTTGGACGGCTTAAAGGAAAGAGGCGTTCATGCGTCCTTTTTTCTGGTGGGACAAAATATCGACGGGAAGGAAGATCTGGTTCTGCGTATGCAGCAGGAGGGGCATCTGATCGGGAATCACAGCCAGACTCACATGCAGCTTACGGCGGAAACCGTGGAGGCGGCCTGCCGGCAGATTGAATATACGAACCGGAAGATCGCGGCTGTGACCGGAAATGAGCCGGTTTATGTCCGCCCGCCTTACGGTTCCTGGAGCGAGGAACTGGAATGTATGGTCCCGATGACGGTGGTGCTCTGGAACCTGGATCCGCTGGACTGGAAGAGCCAGAACAAGGATGCCGTCGTGAGCTATGTGAAAAAACATGTGGAGAACGGGAGTATTATCCTGCTTCATGATATTTACGAATCTTCTGTGGAGGCGGCGCTGGAATTGGTGGATTCCCTGTCGGAAGAGGGGTACGAGTTTGTCACGGTGGAGGAACTGCTGATCGAATAGGGCGGAAAAGAAATTTTGGTTCTTTGCAAAAAAACGCTTCCATTTTGGCCCGGAATACGTTATAATAAGAAAAGTTCGAGAATCTCGTTGACTTCGTTAATCAAAGAAGAATCCCTGGATGGTAACAGAACCGAAAAGAAGGAGAGTAAAACATGCGGGAAAAATTGAAAACATTACCTTTGGTGGAGTTGAAAGCCATTGCGAAATCTCAGGGGCTGAAAGGCGTCAGTACCATGAGAAAAAATGACTTGATAGATTTGCTGTGTGAAAAAGCCAGGGAACTGGAAGAAGCGGGGAAAAACGCGGCCCCGGCGCAGTCAGAGCCCGCGGCGGTTCAGGCGTCCGGGGGGATGGAAGAGCCGGTGCAGAGCGAAGCGGCGGACCGAACGGAGACCTTTGAACCGGAAAAACAGCCGGAACGGCAGGAGCAGCAGACCAGACCGGCGGAACCCATTATCCGCACAGCGACGCCCAGACGCATGGAGAATCCGGACAGGAATGAAAATCCGCGCCGTACAGATGCGTCAGAACGGGGCGAGAATTACCGCCGGAACGACGGACAGGCCCGTCAGCCGCGTTCCGTGGCGGCAGGCCGTCCGGCTTACGGCCGTCAGCCGTATGTCTATCGGAACGGCGGCGGAAATAATAATAACGGCGGCAATAACAGCCAGAATACAAACAGCGATACGCCGGCCCAGGCTGTCAGGAGCGATAGCCGTCCCGCGCAGCCCCAGGAAAGCCAGCAGGCGGAGCAGCCCAGGAATGAAGGCTCCAGAGTGCCTGCTTCCAGCATTACGCCCCAGATCCAGGCCCAGTTCCCGGATCAGACGGCTCAGGATATCGCGGAACTGGACAGCGGCATCGAGGCGAACGGCATCCTGGAAGTCATGCCAGACGGGTTTGGATTTATCCGCTGCGAGAATTTCCTGCCCGGTGAGAACGATGTGTACGTGGCCCCGTCCCAGATCCGCCGTTTCAATATGAAAACCGGAGATATTCTGGTGGGGAACCGGCGCATCAAGACGGCGTCCGAGAAATTTGCGGCATTATTATATGTAAGAAGTATCAATGGGTATCCGCCTTCTGTCATCGAGAACCGTCCCAGCTTTGAGAAATTAACGCCGATCTTTCCGACCGAGAGGCTGCATATGGAAACGCCCGGCAGGCCGAATTCCACGGCTATGCGCGTGCTGGATCTGCTTGCGCCCATCGGCAAGGGGCAGCGCGGCATGATCGTATCCCCGCCGAAAGCCGGCAAGACGACGCTCCTCAAGCAGGTTGCCCAGGCGATCACCACCAATCATCCGGATATGCACCTGATCATTCTGCTGATCGATGAGCGCCCGGAGGAAGTTACGGATATCAAGGAATCGGTCATCGGCCGGAATGTGGAAGTCATTTATTCGACCTTCGATGAGCTGCCGGAGCGGCACAAGAGGGTTTCTGAGATGGTAGTGGAACGTGCCCGCCGTCTGGTGGAGCACGGCCGGGACGTGATCATTCTGCTGGACAGCATCACCCGTCTGGCCCGCGCTTATAATATCGTGGTTCCGCCCAGCGGACGCACGCTTTCCGGCGGCATGGATCCGGCGGCGCTGCATATGCCCAAGCGTTTCTTCGGCGCGGCCCGCAACATGCGCGAGGGCGGCAGTTTGACGATTCTGGCTACGGCCCTGGTCAATACCGGCAGCCGCATGGACGATGTGGTGTACGAGGAATTCAAGGGGACCGGCAACATGGAACTGGTGCTGGACCGCAAACTTTCCGAAAAGCGGATTTTCCCGGCCATCGATATCCTGAAATCCGGCACCCGCAACGATCATCTGCTCCTGACGAAAGAGGAGCAGGAGTGCGTGGACATCATCCGCAAGGCCACCAACGGTCTGAAGCCGGAGGACGCCGTGGAGCGGATCCTGGATCTGTTCGCCAAGACCCGGAACAACCGGGAGTTTATTGAAAACGCCAAGCGGATGCGGTTTTTCTGATGGTTTCTGATAAAAAAGCGGATTTTCCCAGGGAAAATTCCCGTTTTTCCGCTTGCATATTAAATGATTCTATGCTATACTAATTAGGCTGTTCGTACAAAAAAGTGATTTTGCGTCACGATTGCATAGAAGAATAAGAAGTTGAGAGGTGAAAGACATGAAACAGGGAATCCATCCGGCATACTATCAGGCAAAGGTTACCTGCAACTGTGGGAATGAATTCGTAACCGGCTCTACGAAGAAAGAGATCCACGTAGAGGTGTGCTCCAAGTGCCATTCATTCTATACCGGCCAGCAGAAAGCAGCCGCTGCCCGCGGACGTATCGATAAGTTCAACCGTAAGTATGGTCTTGGTGCGGCTAATTAGCCGGAGTTTGAGCACGGGGTTGAGACTGAGTGGAGACGCTTGGTCTCAATTTTTCGTGCTTTTTTGTATTTTTCCAGGGTTTTGCCGCGGGGACGGAGAACCGGGGACGAGGGAGAGGCGCCCGCGGTTCCGTTTGATTGAGGGGAGATGATTGGTGTGAAATATTCCGGCATTGGCGGGCAGGCCGTCATTGAAGGGATTATGATGAAAAACAAGGACGATTACGCTACGGCGGTGCGCAAGTCTGACGGCGAGATCGAGGTGGTGAAAGGGACCTATGTCAGCATCACGGAGAAAGTTAAGCTGTTTTCCCTGCCGTTCATCCGCGGGATATTCAATTTTGCGGATTCCATGATTCTGGGGATGCGCACGCTGACGCTGTCCGCCAGTTTCTTTGAAGACGATGAGACGGAGGAAGAACCGACTAAGTTCGAGCGGTGGCTGGACCGGGTCTTCGGCGAGAAGCTGGAGAAGTACCTGATGACGGCGGTGATGGTATTTTCCGTGATCGCCGCGGTCCTGATCTTCATGGTGCTGCCCCTGGGTCTCAGCCGGCTTCTGAAGCCTCTGGTGCCGTCCGACACGCTGATGGCGTTTTTTGAAGGCGTTCTGCGGCTTCTGATCTTTATTTTGTATATAAAGCTGGTCTCCAATATGGAGGACATCCGCCGGACCTACATGTATCACGGGGCGGAGCATAAGTGTATCAACTGCATTGAACACGGCATGGAGCTGAATGTGGAGAATGTCCGCGCCAGTTCCAGGCAGCATAAGCGCTGCGGGACCAGCTTCCTGATCATTGTCATGCTGATCAGCATCGTCGTGCTGATGGTGGTGCGGGTGGACGGCTTCCTCATGCGGGTGGTCAGCCGGATCCTGCTGATCCCGGTAATCGCGGGGATTTCCTATGAGTTCCTCCGCGTGGCCGGACGGAGCGATAATTGCGTCGTGAATTTTCTGAGCAAGCCGGGACTGTGGATGCAGGGGATGACTACGCGGGAGCCGGACGACAGTATGATCGAGGTGGCGATCGCCGCGGTAGAGGCTGTGTTTGACTGGCGCAGCTACCTGGCGGAAAATTTCGGAGAGGGACATTCATGACCCTGCGGCAGTTGTGGGCGGAAGGCGCGGATCTTCTGCGGTCCGCAGGCGTCGCGGAGGCGGAACTGGACGCCCGGCTTCTGCTTCTGGAGGCGTTTCGGATCGATACGGCGCATTTTCTGGCGGAGCAGACGCGGCCTTTGCCCGAGACGGAGGCAGTGCGGCGGCAGATCGGGCCGTATCGGGACCTCGTTTCCGAACGTGCCCGGAGGAAGCCGCTTGCGTATATCCTGGGACGGCAGGAGTTCATGGGCCTGACTTTCGCGGTCGATGAGCGTGTGCTGATCCCGCGGCAGGATACGGAAACGCTGGCGGAGCTGGTCTTGGAGGAGCAGAAGGATCCGGGACTGAGCGTGCTGGATCTCTGTACCGGCTCCGGCTGTATCGCCGTCAGCCTGGCCGTGCTGGGCGGTTACGCGGAAACAGCGGCCGCGGACCGGTCGGAGGCGGCGCTCGCCGTGGCGGAGGCCAATGCCCGGGAACTGCTGGATGAGACCTGGGAGATCGGGACCTGGAGACCCGGCGGAAAGGAAAAAACGGGAAATGATATGCAGGACGGAGGCGGCGGACCGGTGAGCGGCCGCCGGCATTTCCGGCTGTATTGCGGAGATCTGTTTGAAGCTCTGCCTCCGGGTAAAAAATATGACATATTGGTTTCCAATCCGCCTTATATCCCTGCCGGAGAGATATCCGGACTGCAGGCGGAGGTGCGCAGCTATGAACCGCGGATAGCCTTGGACGGCGCGGCGGACGGATTGGCATTTTACCGCAGGATCGCGGCGGAGGCTCCTTTGTGGCTGCGTCCGGGCGGATCGGCGTATCTGGAGATCGGGCACGATCAGGCGGCTGCAGTTTGCGGACTGCTGGAGGAGCAGGGTTTCCGGCAAATCCAGGTGTTTAAGGATCTGCCTGGCCATGACCGGGTGGTGCGGGCGTCTTTATAAGGAGGGAATTATGTTTGACCATTTGGACGATATCCTGATCCATTATGAGGAATTGATGCAGGAACTGAACAGTCCCAATGTGACCGAGGATCAGAACCGTTTCCGGAAGCTGATGAAAGAGCAGTCGGATCTGATGCCTGTGGTCGATACGTACAAGGCCTATAAAAAGGCGAACCAGGATATCCAGGACAGCCTGGCGATGCTGGAAGAAGAAAATGATGAGGAAATGCGCGAGCTGGCGAAGGAGGAGCTTGCCGACGCCAAACAGCGCGTCACGGATCTGGAGCGGCAGCTGAAGATTCTGCTTCTGCCGAAAGATCCCAACGACGACAAAAATATCATTCTGGAGATCCGCGCCGGCGCGGGCGGCGAGGAAGCCGCGCTGTTTGCGGCGGAGCTGTACCGGATGTACGTAAATTACGCGGAGAGGAACCGCTGGAAAGTGGAGATCATCAGCCTGAGCGAGAGCGGCATCGGCGGATTTAAGGAAGTGGTGGCGATGATTACGGGCAGGGGCGCTTATTCCAAAATGAAATACGAGAGCGGCGTCCATCGGGTGCAGCGGGTGCCGGAGACCGAAAGCGGCGGCCGCATCCACACCTCGACCGCCACGGTCGCGGTGATGCCGGAAGCGGAAGACGTAGATGTGCAGATCGATCCCAAAGACTGCCGCATCGACGTCATGCGCGCCTCCGGCAATGGCGGCCAGTGCGTCAATACGACCGATTCCGCGGTCCGTCTTACCCATATTCCGACGGGCATCGTGATCTACAGCCAGACGGAGAAATCCCAGCTTCAGAACAAGGATAAGGCATTTCGGCTGCTGCGATCGAAACTTTACGACATGGAGCTGGAAAAACGGCAGAATTCCGAGGCCGAGGAGCGGCGCAGCCAGATCGGCACCGGCGACCGTTCCGAGAAGATCCGCACTTACAACTTCCCCCAGGGCCGCGTCACCGACCACCGGATCAAGCTGACCCTGTACCGGATCGATTCCATTATGGACGGCGATATCCAGGAACTTCTCGACAGTCTGATTGCGGCGGACCAGGCGGCCAAACTCAGCCGCTTGAATGAAGCGGTGTGAAAATACGGATGCGGGGCCGTCTGGGGAGAGAACTTCCGTATGACGGCGGACGGAAAAAATAAACTTGCCATATAAAAACAACTATGTTATAATTGGAAAACGCTGTGAGACAGCGGAACACAGGATTAAGAAAGAAAAGGGATGATGAAGGATGGGGCTGGCCCGGTGAAGAAAGTGAAACTGAACATTATCAGAAAATACAGCGTGATCTACCGACTGCATGGCTTGTTGTGAACGACAGGGGAATGGTCAAAAATCAGGCAGGATTTTGCGGCGGCCGGCGATGACCGCGGCCGCAGGTAGAGGAAGTCGAAAACAACAGCCACAGAGGATGGCGGCGCCGGACGAGACGCACCGCGCGGAAGCGGCGGACCGGCAGACAGCCATTCATATTTATAACAGGAGGATTTGATCATGTTAAATTATAAGAGATATAAACGCGTACCCGCAGTCGATTACCCGGAGCGCCAGTGGCCGAACCGGATCATAGAAAAAGCGCCGGTCTGGTGCAGCGTAGATCTGCGCGACGGCAACCAGGCTCTGATCGAGCCCATGGTAGTCGAGGAGAAAATCGAGTTTTTCAATATGCTGGTGAAGCTGGGCTTCAAGGAGATCGAGGTCGGTTTTCCGGCCGCGTCCCAGATCGAGTTTGATTTTCTGCGCCAGCTGGTGGAGCGGAAGCTGATTCCCGACGACGTCCGGATCCAGGTGCTGGTTCAGTGCCGTGAGCATCTGCTGAAGCGCACGTTCGAAGCGATCGAGGGCGTGAAGAAAGTGATTTTCCATATTTACAATTCCACCTCCACCCTGCAGCGCGACGTGGTGTTTCATAAGAATAAAGAGGAGATCAAAAAGATCGCTACCGACGCGACGGAGATGGTGCGCAGGTATGCCGAGCATTACGACGGGGATCTGCTTCTGGAATACTCTCCGGAGAGTTTCACCGGCACCGAGCTGGATTATGCGCTGGAGGTCTGCGAAGCGGTCATGGACACCTGGGGCATGGCGACGCCGGAACGGCCCATTATTTTCAATCTGCCGTCCACGGTCGAGATGACCACGCCCAACGTCTACGCGGATCAGATCGAGTGGATGAGCACCCATTTCAAGAACCGCGAAAGCATTGTGCTGAGCCTTCATCCCCATAACGACCGCGGTACCGGCGTAGCGGCCACGGAGCTGGCGCTGATGGCCGGAGCGGACCGCGTCGAGGGCACGCTTTTCGGAAACGGGGAGCGGACCGGCAATGTGGATATCCTGACCCTGGCTTACAATATGTTCTCGCAGGGCATTGATCCGAAGCTGAATCTTGAAGATGTCCGGGCGATCGCGGAAGTCTACGAGCGCTGTACGAAGATGGAGATCGATCCGCGTCACCCCTACGCCGGCAAGCTGGTCTTTACCGCGTTCTCCGGTTCTCATCAGGACGCGATCAACAAAGGGATGCAGGCCCTCAAGGAACGGAACGGCGAATATTGGGAGGTTCCCTATCTGCCCATTGATCCCTCGGACATCGGCCGGGTTTACGAGCCTATCGTCCGGATCAACAGCCAGTCCGGCAAGGGCGGCGTCGCTTTTGTGATGGATACGTTCTACGGCTTCAAGCTGCCGAAGGGCATGCACAAGGAGTTCGCGGACGTGATCCAGAAGATCTCCGAGAAGCAGGGAGAAGTGGCTCCGGAACAGATTATGGCCGAGTTCCGCAGTCATTACACGGAGCGCAAGGAGCCGATCCATTTCCGGAAGTGCCGCATTCAGGACACCGAGCTGGAAGACGGCAGCTTCGCGACGCTGGTCACGGTGACCTATACGAATAATGGAATCGAAAAAGTATTTGAGGGCGTAGGCAACGGGCCCATCGACGCCATGAAGAACGGCATTGAGAAAGAGCTGGACATCGAGATCCGCGTCCTGGACTACAATGAGCACGCGCTGACCGCCGGTTCCGGCGCGCAGGCCGCCTCCTACATTCATATGATGGATGTGAAAACCGGCCGGGCGACCTACGGCGTAGGCATCAGTTCCAATATTACCCGCGCCTCTTTCCGCGGCATTTTCAGCGCGGTAAACCGGCTGTTCTATTAAATAAATAATAAAGAAGTATAATAAAAGCGCCTGTCCCATTGTCGGAACAGACGCTTTTTTAGTATGACGGGCATGCCCGTGTTCTGTGGTGAAAGTCCACATAGGCGTAGCTACCGACGAACTTGATAG